>NZ_RZRA01000716.1:0-3028 GCF_003998945.1 Mesorhizobium sp. M7A.F.Ca.CA.003.01.2.1
GCATGGACGACACACGGCGATATCGCCGCCATTGTCCGCGACGTCGGTGGCCTCAATCTGCTGGAGGGCCGCAGCTACGACCTGCTCGGCCGGCTGATCGGCGTCACCGATCCCGGCGGTTCGAGCTGGAGCTACAGCTACGATCTGCTCGGCAACCGGCTGTCGGCGTCAGATCCCGATCTCGGCACCTGGACCTATGTCTATGACGCCGCCAACCGCCTTATCAGCCAGACCGACGCCCGAGGCACGGTCACAACGCTCGCCTACGACCAGATGGACCGGCTGACGCTGAAGACGGCAACGGCAGCAGGCGGCAGCCCGGTGACGCTGACCCAGAACACCTACGACCAGGCGGCGTCGGGTTACTACAACATCGGCCAGCTGACCCGCTCGGAAAACGCGGCTGCCGTCCAGCTCTACAATTATGACGGCCTCGGCAAGGTTGCTCGCCAGGATGCCACGATCGCGGGGATCACCAACTATACGTTCAACGTCCACGACGGCTCCGGCCAGAACGTATATGTCCAGTACTTTCCTGTTCAGCTCGACTTCGGTTCGAACGCGAACCGCCTGCAATACACCGCCGGCAACAAGCTCGCCTCCGCCCCCGGCTTCATCACCTCGACCATTTACGAGGCCGATGGCCAGACCAAGGAGATCACCTATTCGAACGGTGTGAAGACCTCGTTCACCTATTCGCCGACGCGGCGCTGGCTGACGCGTGTCACCACGGCACGAGGCGCCACCATCCTGCTCGACGATCAGTACGCGCGTGACAGCCTTGGCCGCATCACCGGCACCACGGGGCTGACGGCTTCGGACAGCTGGACCTATGGCTATGACAATGCCGACCGGCTGACGGCAAGCAGCAATCTGGGCAACACCGCGCTCAGCGAAAGCTTTGTCTATGCCGCCAACGACAATCTGACCTCGCGTACCCGTGTCGCCGGCACCTATATCTATCCCGCGGCAAGTGCTGCTCGTCCGCATGCGCCAACCTCGGTCGGCGCCAATGCTATGGCCTATGATGCCAATGGCAACCTCACCTCCGATGGCAGCCGCACACTGGTCTGGGACGAGGCCAACCGGCTGAAGACGGTCACGCTGGCCTCCAACACTGTCAATCTCGCTTATGGACCCGACGGAGCGCGCGCGAAAAAATCCTCGAGCTTCGCCACCACACTCTATCCCGATGCCAATGTCGAGATCGACCCGGCGACCCCGGGCGCGGAGATCTACACCAGGTATCCGCATCCCGACATCAAAGTGACGGGCACGACAAAGGCCTTCCTGCATCGTGATCACCTGGCCTCGGTGCGCATGGTCACCGACAGCACCAGCGCCATCGTCGAGCAGACCAACTACGCCACCTATGGCGAGCGCCTCAACACAGGCTTCCAGACCCAGAAGAGCTACATCGGCGAACGCTTCGATCCCGAGACCGGGCTGCTGTATCTCAATGCGCGGTACATGGATCCCGTGCTGGGAAGGTTCATCTCGCCAGATGATTGGGATCCGACAAAGCAGGGCGTGGGGACCAACCGCTATGTATATGCCCAGAACGATCCGGTGAATAAAGCAGACAACAATGGACATTCGGCGCGGTCAGCCGACGACAGCGCGGCCGGATTGGCCAATGCTGCCAGAGAAGGTGGCGGCTCGGTTGGCACCGCTGAAGCGTCTGGCAGCCACGCCATCTCCCAATCAGCGGGGCCGGCGGTAAAGGAGTTGGGCCTTTCTGTTGACAAGAAAAAGTGCGATGGGTGTAAGCAAATAGCCGCCAGTAAATTCGATTTTGTTCGAAACCTCGTCGGCTTTGCCATGGATGTTATGACTAGCTTTACGGATCCAAACAAAGCGCCGTCGGTTAACGATCCCAAACCTCCAGTGAGGCAGATGGAGTCTGTAAAGAAGGCTCCAACCCCAACTGATCCGCCAAGTGCATCACCACCAGATGATCTGCCGCCAGGTCCGCCGACAAAGCCATCGAAGCCGCCGGGTGCTCCTCTTGGAACTCCTGTTATCGGGATCCCAATGGGGATTGTGCATGACTTTATGAGGGACCCGCGCGGGCTTACAGATCGAGATTTCAGGTTATGATGATAGAGTGAGTGATTGACTTTAGAATGGACCGGCTCTCGAAAAGAGCCCATGTGCCGAGGACTAGGCGCACCAGTCGTCGGATGGATGCATAGACGGGAAACGTCACATGGACCAAGTCACTGCTGAAGAGCGACAGAGATGGATTGAGTACTTCATCCCATTGGCCGAGCAAGGAGATCCAGATGCGCAGTTAGCCGTTGGTATTGGCTATGCTAACGGGGTGATGGTAGAAAAAGACCTAATGTTAGCGGAGCTCTGGCTCCGTCGCGCTGAAGAGAAAAAGGGCGAAGAAGCGACCTTCGTTCTCATAAAAACATTTTCCAGGGAAGAATCGCCCAAGACTCTCGATATTTTTGCAGAAAAAGCGGAGTGGGAGCTTGGCGCAATTTACCTTATATGTGGAAGATATTTAATGAGAAACGGCGATGTGAAACGGGGAAGGCTTCTTTTGAAGAAAGGATGGGAAAAAGGAAATATTATTGCCGGTATTTCATTTATTTCGTCGGGCTACGGCAAGCCTTGGAGATTTTTTTTGCTGCCTGTGGTGCTACCACTTTTGATTGAAAGCGTAATAGTAAAAGCTAAAGATCAGGCGGACGAGAGGATTTTGGAGTGATGCAAGGCTAATAGTTATCTAGGCTATATTGGCACGGGGCGATCAATGTGTAGAGCCAGCCATTGTGCTTAATTCCTATATTTGTACAGGGAACGGTCTCTCATGGCTCGTTTTCCGCTATTGTTAATCCTGCTTGCGCAGCCATCTGCCAAGACATTGTTAGGCCTCACACAAGTTCTCCTGTAGAGAACCGCTACTCCAGTTACGATGGATCAAAGGGCGTTCATTGGACACACACCGATCCAAAAACTGGGAAGAAGCAAGAAATCGCGATAGGCATCGGGGAAGACATCAACGCCGATTTTGATC
>NZ_RZRA01000717.1:0-3028 GCF_003998945.1 Mesorhizobium sp. M7A.F.Ca.CA.003.01.2.1
TTTTGAAACGGAAATTAATCCTTGGCTATTGGTATTTTATTGGTATTATCCGCCCGGAGGAGAAATCAACGTGAATTTCGTGCTCGGAATCGATGGCGGCGGCACCAGCTGCAGGGCCGCCCTGGCAACGGCGGACGGCACGGTGATCGGCCGCGCCAAAAGCGGCGCCGCCAACATCCGCACCGACCTGACCGGCGCCCGCTCGAACATCGTCGAGGCCGCCAGGCAGGCGTTCCTCGTCGCCGGGCAGGATCCGGAACTGATCCCGCGAACGCCCGCAATTCTCGGCCTTGCCGGCGCCAATGTCGGCACCTACCGGCAGCAGCTCGAGGCGATCCTGCCATTCAGCATCAGCCGCGTCGAGACCGACGCCGAAATCGCGCTGGAAGGCGCTGTCGGCGCCGGTGACGGCGCCATGGCGATCCTCGGCACCGGCACCGCCTATATGGCGCGCAGACAAGGCAAATCGCGCGCCATCGGCGGCTGGGGCTTCCAGGTTGGCGACCAGGGCAGCGGCGCCCGTATCGGCCGCGACCTGCTCGAACAGACACTGCTTGCCTATGACGGCGTCCGCGCGGGCTCGCCGCTGACGCAGAGCATGCTGGCCGTCTTCCGCAACAACCCGGAGGATGTCGTCGAATTCACCACCAATGCCAAGCCCGGCGATTTCGGCGGCTTCGCACCCAAGGTGTTCGAACACGCCGAGAAGGGCGACAGCGTCGCCAACTGGATCCTCGACAGGGTGGTTGCCGATGTCGAAGCCTCGCTCGGCGCGCTCGATCTCGCCGACGACGCGCCGCTGTGCCTCCTCGGCGGGCTGGCGCCGCTCTACGCGCCGCGCCTGTCTGCCCGCTACCGGGCGCTGCTGAAGCCGCCGCTCGACGACGCGCTGGGCGGCGCGGTGCAGATGGCGGTTCGCCTTTTCGCCGGACACGCGAAGGCAACTCGATGAGCGAGGCCGCCGACCAGATCTTCGCCACGCTGAAACATCAGGCGCAAAGCGGCGCGCCGCTTTATCTGCAGCTGCGCAAGAGCATCGAGGACGCGGTCAACCGCGGCCTGATCGGGCCGGGCGACGCGCTGCCCTCCGAGCGCGACATCGCCACCAAGGCCGATATTTCGCGGGTCACCGTGCGCAAGGCGGTGCAGGACCTGGTCAAGGGCGGCATCCTGGTGCAGCGCCACGGCTCCGGCACCTTCGTGGCGCCGCGCATGGAGCGTGTCGAACAGTCGCTGTCGCGGCTGACCTCGTTTACCGAGGACATGGCGCGGCGCGGCATGGTGGTGCGTTCGGCATGGCTCGACCGCGGCCTTTACGCACCTTCGCCCGACGAAATGATGGTGCTCGGCCTGTCGTCGAACGAACTGGTGGCGCGCGTGGCGCGCCTGCGCATTGCCAACGACACGCCGCTGGCGATCGAGCGGGCCTCGCTGTCGGCCAGCGTGTTGCCCGACCCGGCCGACATAGGCTCCTCGCTCTATGCCGCGCTGGAATTGACCGGCAATCGGCCGGTGCGGGCGGTGCAGCGCATTTCCGCCGCCAATCTCGGCGACAGCGACGCGCGCCTGCTCGAGGTGCCGCCAGGCATTGCCGGCCTGCACATCGAACGCATTTCCTATCTGGCGAGCGGCAAGGTGATCGAATTCACCCGCTCTATCTACCGGGGCGACGCCTATGATTTCGTCGCCGAACTGCGGCTGACAGGGCCGAGCGAAGAGGGCCGACCATGAGCACGACAGAGCCGACCATGTCGACAGAGATGACCCATATGCGGCGCGAGATCGAGGAGGTCCCGCAGGCCGTCGCCCGCCTGCTCGACGGCTCCGGCGCCGTGCTGACCGAAGCCGGGCGCGGCATCCGTGAACGCGACCCGCAGTTCGTCGTCACCGTGGCGCGCGGCTCGTCCGACCATGCCGCCACCTTCATGAAATACGCCGTCGAGCTGACCGCGGGCCTGGCCGTCGCATCGGTCGGGCCGTCGATCGCCTCGATCTATGGCCGCAAGCTCAGGCTCGCCGGCTCGGCCTGTCTGGCGATCTCGCAGTCGGGCAAGAGCCCCGACATCGTCGCCATGGCCGAAACCGCGCGGGCGGGAGGCGCGCTGACCGTCGCCATCACCAACACCGCCGATTCGCCGCTGGCGCGTGCCTCGGACTATGCGATCGACATCCTGGCCGGCCCCGAGCGCAGCGTCGCGGCGACCAAGACCTTCATCAATTCGGCCGTCGCCGGCCTCGCTCTGATGGCGCATGCCACCGGCGACGATGCGCTGCTGGCGGCGCTTGCCCGCCTGCCGGAGCATTTCGGCAAGGCGATCGCCTGCGACTGGATGAGCGTGATCTCTGAGACGATCGAGAAGCAGAAGTCGTTGTTCATCCTCGGCCGCGGACCGTCGGCGGCGATGGCCAATGAGGCTGCGCTGAAATTCAAGGAGACCTGCGGCATGCATGCGGAAGCCTACAGCGCCGCCGAGGTCATGCACGGCCCGCTGGCGCTGGTCGGCCCTGATTTTCCGGTGCTGGCGCTGGCCGCGCGCGACGCGTCCGAACCGTCGATTGCCGAGGCCGCCGACAGCCTGGCGGCCAAGGGCGCGCCGGTGTTCGTCACCTCGGCACTTGCCCAACGCGCCGTGCGCCTGCCGCATGTCGCCACAGGCCATCCACTGACCGATCCGCTGACGCTGATCGTCTCCTTCTACATGTTCGTCGAGGCGTTTGCCCGCCATCGCGGTCTCGACCCGGACACGCCGCGCAATCTTCGCAAGGTGACGGAGACCGTATGAGCAATCGCTTTGCCCTGACTGGCGCCCGGATTTTCGACGGCGACGATTGGCATGAAGGCCACGCGCTGGTCGTGCGCGACGGTCTCGTCGAGGCCATTTTGCCCACGGGCGCCGTCCCCTCGGACATCGCCCTCGTCGACGCCGGTGACGGCCTGCTGGTGCCGGGCTTCGTGGACCTGCAGGTCAATGGCGGCGGCGGCGTCATGCTCAACGACCATCCCGATGTCGCTTCCATCGAGACCATC
>NZ_RZRA01000718.1:0-3026 GCF_003998945.1 Mesorhizobium sp. M7A.F.Ca.CA.003.01.2.1
GCCTACGACCGCCTGCTCGATTTCTCCACACCGCACACCGGCACGACATTCTTCGCGCCAACCCGCCCCATGCTGCAGACGCTTGTCGAGGGCGGACAGGCGAAGCCTGCCGCACGGTAGGCAGGCGTCCTCAACGATTTCAGCCCGCGATCACCGCGAATTCAGCGTGCGTCGCGCTTTGCCTGTGCCACCTTGGCCGCCCTGCGCTGCCGGCCGAGTTCCATTGGCCGGACCAGATCCGGCGCCCTCTGGTTCGCCACCGGCCGCATACCCCTGCGCGCGGTGCGCGAGTTGAAGGCGGGGCCGTCCGATGCCGCCCCTTGCTTCATCACCAATGCCTTGCGCGCATTCTCGATCAGCGAAACGCTGGCGGCCAGTTGCCGGCGCCGCTCGGCCTCGCCATTCAGGCGCCGCATGGCCATGGCCAGCACCGCAAGCTTGAGCTGCGACCCGCCATCAGCCTTCGAAGGCGTAGCGCCCTTCGCCGCGCCCTTGCCCCGGATCTCACGCCGGCGGCGGTGTGCTTCGGTCTGCGCCTTGTCGCGCCGCTCCCGCAACAGCTTGACCAGGCCGGCAAGATCGGCGTCGGAGAGCTCCTGCACCGCCGGATGGTGAGACTTCTCCACCAGATCGTGTTCGTCGGCACTCAGCGCGCGCGCTTCTTCCTTGCGTGAAATCGCCATGGCATCCTCCTCCGCTGGCACGCCTGTTGGCTTCAGGCCCTGCTACCGGCCAAGCCTCGGCCCGAATGGTGGCGCGGTCAAGACTGGCCGCCTACGAACCTTGCGTCGGAAAATCGGTTAGTTTCCCGGCAAGATCTTGCCCGGGTTCATGATATCAAGCGGATCGAGCGCCTGCTTGATGGTGCGCATGATGTCGACGCCGTGGCCGAGCTCGTGGCGCAGGAAGCCGATCTTGCCCTGGCCGATGCCGTGCTCGCCGGTGCAGGTGCCGTCCATGGCGATGGCCCGCATGTTGAGCCGCGCGACGAATTTTTCCGACAGCGCGATCTCCTTGGGATCGTTCACATCCATCAGCACAAGCACGTGGAAATTGCCGTCGCCGGCATGGCCGACGATCGGCGCGATCAGGCCCATCTCGGCGATATCGGCCTCGGTTTCCATGACGCATTCGGCAAAGCGCGAGATCGGCACGCAGACATCGGTCGACAGCCCCTTGGCTCCCGGCCGCAGGGTCAGCGACGACCAGTAGGCGTCGTGCCTCGCCTTCCACAATTTGGTGCGCTCCTCGGCGACGCTGGTCCACAGGAACGGCCCGCCGCCATTTTCCTCCGCGATCATGCCGAAGGTTTCGGCCTGTTCGGCAACGCCGGCATCGCTACCATGAAACTCGACGAACAGGCACGGGCTCTCGGGATAGTCGAGCTTGGAATAATTCTTCATCGCCCGCATCTGCAAGGCGTTGACCAGTTCGATGCGCGCCACCGGGATGCCCATCTGGATCGTCGCGATGACCGCGTTGCAGGCCGCCTCGACGCTCGGAAACGGGCAGACGCCGCCGGAGATCGCCTGCGGGATGCCTTGCAGCTTCAAGGTCAGCGACGTGATGATGCCGAGCGTGCCTTCCGAGCCGACCAGCAGCCGCGTCAGATCATAGCCGGCCGAGCTCTTTTTCGCCCGCTTGCCGGTTGTCACCGTTTCGCCGTCGGCCATGACGGCGGTCAGCGACAGCACGTTCTCGCGCATCGTTCCGTAGCGCACCGCGTTGGTGCCGGAGGCCCGCGTTGCGGCCATGCCGCCCAGCGAGGCATTGGCGCCGGGATCGATCGGAAAGAACAGGCCGGTGTCGCGCAGATGCCGGTTCAAATCCTCACGGGTGACGCCGGGTTCGACCGTGCAGTCGAGATCCTGCGGATTGACCGCCAGGATACGGTTCATGCGCGATGTGTCGACCGATATGCCGCCGCCCGGTGCGTTGGTGTGACCCTCCAGCGAGGAGCCGACGCCGAAGGCGATCACCGGCACGCGGTGCGCCGCACAGGCGCGCACGATCTCCTGCACCTCGGCCGTCGTCTCGGGGAACGCAACGCCATCCGGTGCCTGCGTCGGAATGTAGGTGGTGGTATGTGCATGCTGCGAGCGGATCGCCTGGCCGGTCTGGAATCGCTCGCCGAGCTGCTGCTTGAGGATCCCGAGCACCGCAGCGATGCCTTCCTCGTTGCGTTCGACCGGGTTGAGGTCGCTCAGAGCCATGAATTCCTCCGCGAATGGACCAGCGTCCATGCTTGTTATGCGTCTATGGATGCGTAAAGCAATTCCAGGAAAAGTGTGAAGCGGTTTTCCGTCCGAAATTGCGTCAGAACAAATAGAGTCTCCGGAGCCACGCTCTGTCCAGCACCAGAACAAGGAAGTTTCGATGCCCATCCCCACTCCCTTCGTCTCGAAACCCATGGACATCGAGAAGGACTGGATCGACTACAACGGCCATCTCAACATGGCCTATTACAACGTGCTGTTCGACCGCTGCTCGGACGACGCCTTCGAGGCAATGGGCATGGGACCGAACTATGCCAGGGATCGCCGCCTCACCATCTACACCGCCGAAGTCCATGTCTGCTACGTGCAGGAGCTGCATCTCGAGCACAAGGTCACGGTCTCCTTCCAGCTCATCGACCATGACGACAAGCGGCTGCGGGCCTATCAGGAAATCCGCCATGTCGACGGCTGGCTGGCCGCGACTTCCGAATCGCTGTCGCTGCATGTCGACATGTCCGGGCCGAAGGTGGCGCCCTTCCCCGCCGATGTGCTGGCCAGGGTCGAAGACATGCGCGCCGCCCATTCGGCCCTGCCGATGCCGGAACGGGCCGGCCGCTCGATCGGCATCAAACGCAAATAGGGCGATGCCGACACGTCTCGTTTCCGGCTTCAAAGCCACACCGGCGATCTAAAATCGCAGAACCTTGCCATCGACCGGCGGCGGCGCTTGAAGCGGCGCGGCGCCCTCGTTAACCTTACCAAGGTTTTAACGGGAACAAGCCATTTGAGCCGTTGCGCGACTCAGCGGGC
>NZ_RZRA01000719.1:0-3023 GCF_003998945.1 Mesorhizobium sp. M7A.F.Ca.CA.003.01.2.1
GCTCAACATGTCGCTGCTTTCCGACATGCTGCCGGCGCAGATGGCCCGCGTTGCCGGGCTCGGCGTGCTCGGAGGCTTCGCGCCGCTTCGGGCTTTTTTCATGCGCGAGGGGCTTCGTCCCGGCAGCGGTTTTGCCGCGCTTGCCGGCGGGTTAGGGAAACAGGTCCGGCGCTAGGATATTGTGCCGGATCAGGTAGAGCAGCCCGGTAACGGTCACGACCGACAGGCAGGTTGTGATCAGCACACTGGCCGACGCTCGCTGTACCCAGACGCCATACTGCTGGGCGATGACGAAGACGTTCGTGGCGGTCGGCAATGCGGCCAGAAGCACCGCCGAGAAGACCCATGTCTCAGAGAAATTGCCGATCCAGCTCAGCACGACATAACAGAGCAACGGGTGCAGGATCAGCTTCAGCGCGGCGATCGGAACCATCTCATGCGGGACGCGATTGAGTGGCCTGAGCGCCAGCGTGACGCCCATGGCAAACAGCGCGCAAGGTGCGGCCGCACGGGAAAGATATTCTAGAAATCGCTCCACCGGCACGGGCGGTCGAAAGCCGATATAGGCGGCGCCGACACCCAGGGCGGTTGCGATGATGAACGGATGCAGCACGATCTTGCGCAGGACGCCCAGGGCAAGCCGGAGAGGAGTGGTCTTCTCGTCGCCAGACAGCGCCATCATCATGGGCGCGATGGCGAAATGCATGATGTTCTCGAAACAGAAGATCAAGGCGACCGGCACAGCCGCCTCCTCGCCGAAGGCCAGCAGCGCCAGCCCCGGCCCCATATAGCCGATATTGCCATAGGCGGCCGCGAGCGCCTTGATGGTCGATTGCGCTATCTCGCCGCGCGAGGTCAGGACCGACCCCATGAACATCAAGGAAAATATCATGAAGGTCGAGACGACCGAGCCGAAGATGAAGCGCCATTCCGTCAGGTCTTCGAACGGCGTCTTGGCAAGCAGTTGAAAGAAAAGTGCCGGCAGCGCGACATAGACGATGAACGTGTTCATCCAGCCGAGCGCGTCCAGCGGCTGCCTGGTGATGCGCGCCACCAGAAACCCGACAAAAATCAAGCCGAAGAACGGAAGAACAAGACCGATGACGTCAGACATTTTTATGCTGGTCCGAAACCCTGGCGCCGGGCTAACCCGTTGCTTAATAGGGCGTCAAGCGCCTCGGGATTGAATTGATGCGCGGTCTGCGCCAAATAAGCTCAAGGAACTCAGTGGTGAGTACGATGAAAACAGCCAAATTCGCAATCGGACAGGTGGTTCGCCACCGGCTGTTTCCATTCAGGGGCATCATTTTCGATGTCGATCCGCAATTCGCCAACACCGACGAATGGTACGAAGCCATCCCCGCCGACGTGCGGCCGCGCAAGGATCAGCCTTTCTACCATCTGCTCGCCGAGAATTCGGAGACCGAATACATCGCCTACGTCTCCGAGCAGAACCTGCTCGAGGACCAGTCGGGCGAGCCGGTCCGGCATCCGCAGATCAAGGAAATGTTCGACAAGAAGCCGGACGGCGGCTACCAACAGAAGCGGCAGTCCAGGCATTAGCCTGCTGGAAGACAGTCACAAAAAAGCGGGGCATGAACCCCGCTTTTTTGTTGGCTCGGCGATATCGGCCGATCAGTTGGCGGTCTTCGCCTTGTCCTGCTCTTCCTTGAGCTTCTTGGCGAAATCCTGGTTGTTCTTGGCGACGAAGTCCTGAAGCTTCTTCTGCCTGTCCTCGATGTCCGACTGCTGCAGCGCCGGGCCGTCATAGGCGCCGCTGAAGCCCTGCAGGGCGATCTTGATCGGATTGGGCTGATTCTGGAAATTGACCGAAGTCAGCGTGATCGCCTGGCCTTTCTTGAATGCCGCGACGAGCTGATCGGTCAGCGGCACTTCGGCCACGCAACGATCCGGGAAGCAGATCACATAGTCGAGCTTCTGCGCCTTGCCGGTGTCGATCTGCAGGCCGATGCCGGGAGGCACCAGACGGCCGGTCGGAACCGTCACCTGGAACACCTTGCGGTTCACCTTGCCCTTGAGCTCGATCAGGCTGACGCCGGTGACCAGCTGGCCATTGCCGGCAGTGGTGATGTTCTGGACGTTGCAGATGTCGACATCTTCCTGCTTGGTGCAGGCCTTGAACCAGCCTTGCGGAATCTGCTGCTGCTGCTGTGCGGAAGCGGCGGGAAGCCCTGCGCCGAGAAAGCCGACCACGCCAGCGGCCATGACCGACAGGCGGTACGCGTTGCTGTTCAGGCTCGTCATGTCGTGCACTTCCTCTCAAATGATCCCGGGACCGGCTTCTTCGTGCCGTGTGGTCCAGCTACCTGTTGCCGAAATGAGGCAACAGAATGACTTCGGAGGGCGTGTTACACTGCAAGCGAGGCCGAATCCAGCCCGGCGCCTGCGATTCTTGGCCGTGCGATTTGGGCCGTGCGATTTGGGCTGATGTATCTGGCCGGAGCGCGGTGGCGCCATGCTAGGGTGCAGTCCGAATCATCAAGCCGCCCAGTAAGGAGACGGTCATGGGCCGCGTTCTTGTTTGGCTGATCACCGCGATATCGTTTCTCGCCCTTTCGCATCAGCCGGCCGCATCGGAGCCGAAGCACGCCATCGCCATGCAGGGCGAGCCGGCGCTGCCGCCCGACTATACGCATTTCAACTACGTCAATCCCGACGCGCCGAAGGGTGGCTCGATCACCTATTGCGTCGTCGGCAGCTTCGACAATCTCAACCCTTTCATCCTCAAGAGCCTGCGCACCACGGCGCGCGGCATGATGGATACGATCTTCGGCAATCTGGTCTTCGAGCCGTTGATGCAGCGCAATGCCGACGAGGCTTTCACGCTCTACGGTTTGTTGGCCGAAAGCGCCGACATGGATCCGGAGCGCAAGAGCATCGAGTTCCATCTCAATCCGAGGGCCAAATGGTCGGACGGTCAGCCGGTGACGCCGGAGGACGTGCTGTTCAGTTATGATGTCTACACCGACAAAGGCCGCCCGCCTTACAGCGACCGCATGGCC
>NZ_RZRA01000071.1:0-1076 GCF_003998945.1 Mesorhizobium sp. M7A.F.Ca.CA.003.01.2.1
CTACTAACTTGGTAGAATTTAGAAAAAACAGTTTTGCGGCTTTTCTCGCCGGGCGCTAAAAGAGCCACAAATCAAGGCCTGCGACAGAAGCTTGAATCCGCTCTATCTGTAAATGAGAAATATTTTTCTCTTGGCCGGGATGCTTTCAGAAAAGCAATTGCATCCCGATAAGGGATGCGCGAGTGCGTTCCTTCTGGTTTCTCGCGCTCGCGCGTAGAACTGCAAGCTCATTGAGGATTCCGCTCGCGTCCATGTCGCACACTGCTCCCAAGCTCAACGCCTTCCCCGTGTTCATGCGGGTTGAGGGCGAAGCTGTGGCCATCGTCGGGGGCGGCGAAGAGGCGCTGGCCAAGGCGCGGCTGATCGGACAGTCGAGCGCGCTCCTGCGGATCGTCGCGGAACACGCCGAGCCCGACCTGCTCGCCTTCGTCGCCCAGGCCGGCGCGACTCATTTTGCCGCGGCTTACGAGGCGTCGCAGCTCGAAGGCGCGGTCATGGTGTTTGCCGCCAGCGGCGACGAGGAACTCGACCGCCGGGTGGCCGCGGATGCGCGCCGCCTAGGCATTCCGGTCAATGCCGTCGATCGGCCTGAGCTTTGCGATTTCTTCACCCCGGCGCTGGTCAACCGCGCGCCGGTGGCCATCGCCATCGGCACCGAGGGTGCAGGCCCGGTGCTTGCCCAAATGTTGCGCGGCCGCATCGACCGCATGCTGTCGCCGTCGCTCGGGCCGCTGGCAATTCTTGCGGCTTCGTTTCGCGGGGCTGCCGAGAAGCTGCTGCCGAGAGGCAATGCCCGCCGCCGCTTCTGGAATGATTTCTTCGCTGGCGCTCCTGCGCGCGCGGCTGAAGCCGGCCAGCTTTCGCAGGCGCATGACGCCGCCGTCGATCTTCTGCTGTCGAACACGCCCGCTTGCGGTCACATCGCGCTGGTTGGCGCCGGTCCGGGCGCCGAGGATCTATTGACCTTGCGAGCCCATCGTCTGCTGATGGAAGCCGATGTCATCGTCCATGACGCCCTTGTGCCCGAGGCGGTCGTTGCCATGGGTCGCCGCGATGCCGATCGCCTGCCGGTCGGA
>NZ_RZRA01000071.1:1086-10089 GCF_003998945.1 Mesorhizobium sp. M7A.F.Ca.CA.003.01.2.1
GTGAAGGCAAGCGTGTCGTGCGGCTGAAGTCTGGCGATCCGCTGGTGTTCGGCCGGGCCGGCGAAGAGATGGCGGCACTTCGCGACGCCGGCATCGCCTATGAGGTGGTCCCGGGCGTCACCGCGGCCTTTGCCGCCGCCGCCGATTTCGAACTGCCGCTGACCTTGCGCGGTGTCTCCTCGTCGATGGTGTTCACCACCGGCCACGACCTCAAGGGCAATTCGCTGCCCGACTGGGCCAAGCTCGCGATTTCCGGCGCTACCGTCGCCGTCTATATGGGCCGCTCGGTGGCGGCCGAGGTTGCCGGACGGCTGATCGAGGCCGGCCTGTCGCCGGACACTGCGGTGGCCGTGGTCGAGAATGCCAGCCTCGCCAACCGGCGGCGCTTCCACGGCACGCTTGCCGACCTGCCGTCGCTGGAAGCGCGCGCCGATCTTTCCGGCCCAGTCATGACCATCATCGGCGATGCGGTCGCCGGCGCCAACTTTGAACGGTCCGAGCCGCTGGCGGCACACAGGCATGAAGGCGCGTCCAGTTCGGTCGCCGAAGGAGTTCAGCAATGAAGATACTGACCGCCAACCGCCTCACCGACGGCATCGCCGTCTGGTACGCCGATGGCGGCTGGGCCGAGACGGTGGATCATGCCGACCTCGCCCATGACAAGGCAGCCGATGACAGGCTCGAGGCGATCGGCGCCAAGGCCTATGCCGCCAACGAAGTGGTCGACGTCAATTTGATCGACGCCGAAGTCGTCAACGGCGTCGTCCAACCGGTGCGGCTGCGCGAGAAGATCCGCGCCGCCGGCCCGACCATCCGCAACGATCTCGGCAAGCAGGCTGCGCGGGCAGCATAACCAAGACACCAGGCATGGGCGGACGCGCCCTGAAAGACCAAGCATGTACCGTTACGATGAGTTCGACCACGATTTTGTCCAGGCCCGCGTCGCCGAGTTCAGCGACCAGGTGCAGCGCCGTCTTGCCGGCGAGATCACCGAGGACCAGTTCCGGCCATTGAGGCTGATGAACGGCGTCTATCTGCAGCTGCATGCCTACATGCTGCGCATCGCGGTGCCCTATGGCACGCTGAACGGCAAGCAGCTGCGCATGCTCGGCCACATCGCCCGCAAATACGACAAGGGCTACGGCCATTTCACCACGCGCCAGAACATCCAGTTCAACTGGCCGGCGCTGTCGGACATTCCGGCGATCCTGGCCGATCTCGCAAGCGTCGAGATGCACGCCATCCAGACCAGCGGCAATTGCATTCGCAACGTCACCGCCGACCACTTCGCCGGCGCTGCCGCCGACGAGGTCGCCGATCCGCGTCCCTACGCGGAAATCCTGCGCCAGTGGTCATCGGTGCATCCGGAATTCTCGTTCCTGCCGCGCAAATTCAAGATCGCGGTGACGGGGGCCGAGCGCGACCGCGCCGCCATCCAGACCCACGACATCGGCCTGCACCTGAGGAAGAACGCCGCCGGCGAACTCGGTTTCGCCGTCTATATCGGCGGCGGCCAGGGCCGCACGCCAATGGTTGCCCGCAAAATCCGCGACTTCCTGCCGGAAGCCGACCTTTTGTCCTACTGCACGGCGATCCTGCGCGTTTACAACCTCTATGGCCGCCGCGACAACAAGTACAAGGCGCGCATCAAGATCCTCGTCCATGAGACCGGGGTCGAGGAGATCACCCGCCAAATCGAGGCCGAGTGGCAAGAGTTGAAAGACGCCCAGCTGAAGCTGCCGGAAGCCGATATCCGCGCCATCGAGGCCTATTTCGCGCCACCGGCACTCGCTGAGCGGCCGGAAGGCGACCAGGCGGTCAAGCTGGCGCGGCTCGATTCCAAGGGGTTCTCGGAGTGGCTCGACCAGAATGTCGTGACGCACCGCCATCCCGATTATGCGGCTGTGACGATCTCGCTGAAGGGCATCGGCGAGGTGCCTGGCGACGCCTCGGACAGCCAGATGGACGCAATCGCCGGCATCGCCGAGACATATGGCTTTGACGAGCTGCGTGTCAGCCATGAGCAGAACCTGATCCTGCCGCATGTGGCCCGCGCCGACCTCAAGGCGGTCTATGATGCGCTGGTCGGCATCGGCCTGGCGACGGCCAATTCCAACCTGATATCGGACATCATCGCTTGCCCGGGCCTCGACTACTGCGCGCTGGCCACGGCGCGCTCGATCCCAATCGCGCAGGAAATCTCGCGCCGCTTCGCCTCGCTTGAGCGGCAGCGCGAGATCGGCGAACTGAAGCTGAAGATCTCCGGCTGCATCAACGCCTGCGGTCATCACCATGTCGGCCACATCGGCATCCTCGGCGTCGAGAAGAAGGGCTCCGAACTCTATCAGGTGACGCTGGGCGGCTCGGCCGACGAGAACACCTCGGTCGGCGAGATCATCGGCCGCGGCTTCTCTTCGGAAGAGATCACCGACGCCATCGAACAGATCGTCGAGACCTATCTCGGCCTTCGGCTCGACCCACAAGAGAAATTCATCGACGCCTACCGCCGAGTCGGTCCCGCGCCGTTCAAGGAGGCGCTCTATGCTGGCGAAGCCAAGGCCGCTTGACCGTATTGGAGACGTCGATGACGGCATCGCCGCCAAAGCGGCAGGGCTCGACGCGCTCTATGGTCATCTGAAGCCGCTCGAGATCATCGAACGCTCGGCCCGCGAACTGTTCCTCGACGAGATCGCGGCGGTGTCGTCGTTCGGCGCGGATTCGGCTGTGCTGCTGCACATGATCGCCAAGATCGACCGGACGCTGCCGGTCATCTTCCTCGACACCGGCAAGCATTTCGAGGAGACGCTCGGCTATCGCGATGCGCTCGCCGCCGATTTCGGGCTGACCAACATAAGGGTGATCAAACCCGAGGAAGCAGCACTCGAACGGATCGATCCGACGGGCAATCTGCACCAAAGCGATACCGATGCCTGCTGCGACGTGCGCAAGGTGGAGCCGCTGGCGCGCGGTGTCGCGCCATTTCGTGCCTGGCTCACTGGCCGCAAGCGTTTTCAGGCCGCGACGCGGGCAGCGCTGCCGGTGTTCGAGGCGGTCGGTCCGCGCATCCGCATCAATCCGCTGGCGCATTGGACGACATCGGACCAGGCCGACTATATGCGCGCGCATGCGCTGCGCGAAAATCCGCTGGTCGCTTATGGCTATCTGTCGATCGGCTGCTTCCCGTGCACGCAGCCGGTGCAGCCGGGCGAGGACGCGCGCAGCGGCCGCTGGGCCGGTCATGCCAAGACCGAGTGCGGCATTCACCTGTCGGGGCTGGAGAAGTCGCTGACCGACGCATCCCTTTAGGATATGCTGATATTCAGGTAAGGCTGGCCTGCAAACGGCGGCTTCCTGCGCTTCCGGTGCTCACGTACTTCAAGTATGCTCCGCTCCGGTTCTCGGAAGCCGCCATTTTCGGCGCAGCCTGACCTGAATCTCAACACATCCTTGGTTTCGTTTGACTGTTTAGGAACTTTTTGATGACTGAACCGACGACACCGGAGACCCGGCTCTGGACCCCTGCGGGTTTTCAGGAGGATGAGTGGACGCATGCCGAAAGCGCCGATGCGCTGTCCGGCAACGGCCGCTTCATCCTGCCGTTGCAAGTCTTCCTCGATCTCGATCCGGAGGTGCGCCGCTCGGCCAAGGAACGGCTCGGCGTCCTGCTGCAGCCGGGTGATCAGCTCGAGAAGGTCGCCGACCTGCTCGACCAGCTGTCGCTGGTGGCGCTGGCCTTTCCGGCCTTCAGCGACGGCCGCTCCTTCTCCAAGGGAGAGCTGCTGCGCGGCCGCTACCATTTCGAAGGTGCCGTTCGCGCTACCGGCCAGGTGCTGGTCGACCAACTGCCGCATATGCTGCGGCTGGGCTTCGACGAGTTCGAGATATCGAACCCCGTGCTGTTGAAGCGCCTGGAGGAGGGCCGCACCGGCGGATTGGGGCTCTACTACCAGCCAGCCGCCGTGCCGGAACCAAAAGGCCCGAAATACTCCTGGCGGCGCGTTCGCAGCGGCTGACGTTGCGGTAATTCCGCGCGTCTTTACAACGCCCCCTGTTCAAGCCTTCTCTTGAGCTTCCGGATGGAAAATCCGGAATGATCGGGGAGGGTCTTCATGCGTTACGACTATGTCATAGCCGGCGCTGGGTCCGCCGGCTGTGCGCTTGCCGCACGGCTTTCGGAAGACCCCTCGAAAACGGTCTGCCTGATCGAAGCTGGCGGCGAGGGCAGGGATATGCTGATCCGCGCTCCGGCTGGCATTATCGGTATGCTTTCCGGCCGGCCCAGGATCAACAATTGGGCCTTCGAAACCGTGCCGCAGCAAGGTCTTGGCGGCCGCAAGGGCTACCAGCCGCGCGGCAAGGCGCTGGGCGGCTCCAGCGCCATCAATGCGATGCTCTATGTCAGGGGCCATCGCAGCGACTATGACGAATGGGCCGATCTGGGCTGTGAGGGCTGGTCATGGGATGAGGTTCTGCCCTATTTCCGGCGCGCCGAAGGCAATGAGCGCGGCACTGATGCCCTGCATGGCGGGGACGGCCCGTTGAAAGTGTCGAACCAGCGCTCGCCGAGGCCAATCGCCAAGGCCTTCATAGAGGCTTGTGCCGAAAACCAGATTCGCGCCTTGGACGATTTCAACGGACCGGAACAAGAGGGCGCCGGCTATTTCCAGGTGACCCAATTTGCCGGTGGCGCCCGTAATGGCGAGCGCTGTTCGACTGCCGCCGCCTATCTCCATCCGGTGATGCAGCGGACCAATCTGACCGTGATCACGCGGGCGCACGCCACAGGCATCGTCCTTGACGGCAAGCGGGCCACCGGTATCCGCTACCGGACACGCAAAGGCGAGGCAGTGGCGCAGGCGTCGTGCGAGGTGATCCTGTGTGGCGGTGCCTTCGGTTCGCCGCAGTTTCTGTTGCTGTCGGGTATCGGCCCGGCGGCCGAACTTGCCGTGCATGGCGTTCCCGTCGTCCACGAATTGCCGGGCGTCGGCAAGAACCTGCAGGACCACCTCGATTTCATCGTCGGCTGGAGATCGAAGGACACCGATATGCTTGGCATGAGCCCGCGCGGCGCGTTGGGTTTCCTACGGCATATCGCGCAGTGGCGGCGGGATGGGACCGGGCTGATCGCCTCGCCGGCGGCCGAGAGCGGCGCTTTCGTCAAATCCGACCCGGCGCTTGAGCGCCCTGACCTGCAGCTGCAATTCGTCATCGGGCTGGTCGAAAACCATGCGCGCACGCTGCACTACGGCTTCGGCTTCTCCTGTCATGTCTGCATATTGCGGCCGCACTCGCGTGGCGAGGTTGGGCTGGCCAGCGCCGATCCACTTGCCGCGCCGCGCATCGATCCGCGCTTTCTCAGCGACCAGCGCGATGCGGAGCTGCTGTTGAAAGGCGTGAGGATCACCCGGCAGGTGCTGGCTTCACCGGCGCTGACGCGCTACCGGCACAAGGAAATGCACATCGCCGGCGAGCCAAGCGATGCCGATCTGATGACCCATATCCGTACCCGCGCCGACACGGTCTATCACCCGGTCGGCTCCTGTCGGATGGGCGTCGACGAGATGGCGGTGGTCGATCCGCAACTCAAGGTGCGCGGGCTTGAAGCCTTGCGTGTCGTGGACGCCTCGGTGATGCCGACACTGATTGGTGGCAACACCAATGCGCCAACCATCATGATCGCCGAAAAGGCCGCCGACATGATCAGGGCTGCCTGGTAGGAGCTCCAGGCGCGGTGCCTATAGACTGGCGGTCGTTTTACTTTTCTTGGTTTGACGCAATTGCCCCAGGGAAAACGCTACGCGCTTTCCCTGGAAACCGTTCACCACTTCTGCTGGAATTGCTTAAGCCGCCGCCCGTGCCTCGCGGAACGACACCAGCTTGCGGCGGTTCTCGTCCCACAACGCCAGTTTAACGCAGCGCAGGCTTTCCAGCAGCGTGACACGGCCGATGTCGCGCAGCTCGGGATAATCCCGCAGCACTTCCTGCAACCGGTAGCACGGCACCTTGGCGGAGAGGTGATGGACGTGATGGACACCGATGTTGCCGGTGAACCAGTTCAGCACCGGCGGGAGGTCGTAATAGGACGATCCGTGCAAGGCGGCGTGCTGGAATTCCCAGTCGACATCCTTCGCCCATTCCGTTTCCTCGAACTGGTGCTGGACATAGAACAGCCAGATGCCGGCCGAACCGGCGAGGATGACGATCGGCAGGTGGACCACCAGGAACGCGCCGGGACCGACGAACCAAATGAGGATGGCTGCTGCGACCGCGATGCCAAGATTGGTGGTCATCGACGACACCCAAGGGGTCAGGCCGCCGCGCATCATGCCGACGGGCAGCCTTTGCTCGAAGATGAACAGCCAGATCGGACCGAGCCCGAACATCACCAGCGGGTGGCGATAGAGACGATAGGCAAGGCGGCCTCGCCACGACATCTGCCGGTATTCTGCAACGGTCAGCGTCCGGATGTCGCCCATGCCGCGTTCGTCAAGATTGCCGGCGCTGGCGTGGTGGGTCGCGTGGGCGCGCCGCCAGCAATCGTAGGGCGTCAGCGTCAGGATGCCGAGCGCGCGGCCGATCCAGTCGTCCGCGTAGCGATTGGCGAAGAAGGAGCCGTGGCCGCAATCGTGCTGGATCATGAAGATGCGCACCAGAAACCCGGCCGCGGGAAGGATGAGGATCAGTCCCCACCAATGGCCATAGGCATAGGCCGCCGAGGACAGGCCCCAGAGCATGGCGAATGGAATGAGAGTGATGGCGAGTTCGACGGTGCTGCGCCGCCTGTCAGGCTTCTTGTAGCGGGCGAGAATCTTCAGCCAGGCGCGCTTGCTGTTGGCGACCGTCTCAGGGGAAATCATGTTCATCAGGAAGCATAGGCGGGGTGCCTCGCCGCCGCAAGGCGACATCACGCAAAATTACTTTGCGTAATTGTCGCGTGGCCCGGCGGTCGAGCCAGCCAACCGCCGGTTCGACCTGCTGATGATTCTGAGCGTCGGTTTTCCGCTGAGGTCGATCGCTATTCGCGATCGAGGATGGGACAGCCGCGCTCGGTGCCAAAAGTCACGCGCACGCGGTCGCCACCCTGTCTGCCGCGGACTGTGATCTCCCGGCGGCCGACGGACTCTATCCTTGCGCGGCGGATGCCCATTCGGTCTGCCTTGTCGAGGGCCCGGTCCTCCGTGCAGCCTCGTTGACGGCGGTCGCGCCGGTCGTCGCGACGGGGGCCTTCGCAATCGTCATAGGCGGGGTCGCAATCTTCCATGAGCTTCAGCCGCGGGCCATGTTTGCCCAATTGCAGCTGCAGATTGTCTGCTTGTGCCGGAAAAGCCGCCAAGGTGATGGCGCCGAGGCCGACAAGCGCCATCAGCGATGAGGTGATCGAAACCTTGCGCACTACGTCCTCCATTTTGAACCACAACACATCTATCCTTAGATGGTTCGGCTCTCCCCGGCTATTGCCGATAGGAGGTTTGCTGCCAAGATTGATTGTTGCGTTACCGCCGGCGCCAGCCGATGTCACCGCGCTCCGCCCCATCGAGGCGGTCGAGCAGTTCTCGGAGCCGGTCGGGAATGTCGGCCTCGGTGCGGAAGGCCGGCAAGGTGCGTAGAAAGCGGGTCACCGCCTCGGCACCCAACTGGCGCCTGACCTCGATGGCCAGCCCTTCTGCCTTTTCGCCCGTGTTGCGGGTCATCGTCTCAAAATCCTGTGTCGGCTTCGAAACTCCTCCAGCAAGGGAATGGTTCCCCCATCCTGCCTGTGGGGCAAGCAAAGCCGGCAGTTAAGGTAAAATTTGAATTAAAATCGAAATGCCTTGCCTGCCATTGTCCGGCCTTGGCCGGTGGCTTCCATAATCGCTTACCCCTTGATTTTTGGCTGCCAAACATCGATATCGGGCACAAAATCCACATCATTCGAGATTGACGGGAAACGGCGATGAGCGACCAGGCAAAAGACGAACGCGCGCCCGATGAAGTCGAGGCGACCGAGCCCGCAGCCGAGCGCACGGAAGGCAGCACCGACGGCGACTATGAAGCCCTTGTCCGGCTGCTGAAGGAAAATGAAGAGCTGAAGGACCGCGCGCTGCGCGTGGCGGCCGAAATGGAAAACCTGCGTCGCCGCACGGCGCGCGATGTTCACGATGCGCGCACCTACGCGGTCGCGAATTTCGCCCGCGACATGCTTTCGGTGTCGGACAATCTGCGCCGCGCGCTGGATGCGATTCCCGCCGAGGCCAAGGCATCGGGTGACGCCGGCTTCAAGGCGCTGATCGAAGGCGTCGACCTCACCGAGCGCGCCATGCTGTCGGCGCTGGAACGGCATGGGGTCAAGAAGCTCGCGCCGGAAGGCGAGAAGTTCGATCCCAATTTCCACCAGGCGATGTTCGAAGTGCCCAATCCGGACGTCCCGGCCAACACCGTGGTCCAGGTCGTGCAGCCGGGCTATTCGATCGGCGACCGCGTGCTGCGCCCGGCTATGGTCGGCGTCGCCAAAGGCGGTCCGAAGTTTGCCGCCGCTGAAGCGCCGGTCGAGCCGGGGCCGGTAAACGAGCAGGCTGAGAAAGATGCATAGTTAAGGGAGTAGGGCAGTAGGGCAGTAGGGAAAAGGGCAATCGCACCTTCCGTGCGGCTTCGTGCTAAACATACTGCCCTACTGCCCTATTCCCTTACTCCCCTGGCCTGCCATGAACCCCATCGCGCTTCTCGACTATGCCGGTGTCGCCGTCTTCGCGGCGACGGGGGCGCTTGCGGCTTCGCGCAAGCAGCTCGACATTATCGGCTTCCTGTTCCTGGCCAGCGTCACCGGGATAGGTGGCGGCACGCTTCGCGACGTCATCCTCAACCTGCCGGTTTTCTGGGTCGCCAACTCCGGCTATGTGCTGGTCTGCGCCGCGGTTGCGGTGCTGGTCTTCTTCAGCGCGCATCGTGTCGAATCGCGCTGGAAATGGCTGCTCTGGCTCGACGCCATCGGGCTCGCCGCTTTTTCGGTGATGGGCGCGGCCAAGG
>NZ_RZRA01000720.1:0-3014 GCF_003998945.1 Mesorhizobium sp. M7A.F.Ca.CA.003.01.2.1
ATGCAGGTCCTCGCCATTGGCGCTCAGCCGCAATGTCGAGCCGCGCTTGACCTCGACATTGCCGGGCAGCTTGGTCACCAGCGGCAGATCGGCGCGGCCGATGTCGACATAGACAAGCTGCACCTCGCCGAGTTGCTCGACATAGTCGACCGTCCCCTCGAACAGATAGTCCGCGCCGCTGGCGATGATCAGGTCCTCCGGCCGCACGCCAAAGCTCACCGCAGCGCCCTTTGCCGAAGCCGGCGTCGCAATCGGCACGGTCGCCTTGCGTCCGCCGACATGGCTGACGACGGTCGGGTTTCCGGTCTTTTCGATGGTCGCCGGCAGGATGTTCATGGCCGGCGAGCCGATGAACTGGGCAACGAACAGATTGCCGGGCTTCTTGTAGAGGTCCATCGGCGTGCCGACCTGCTCGATATGGCCGTCCTTGAGCACCACGATGCGGTCGGCCAGCGTCATCGCCTCGACCTGGTCGTGGGTAACGTAGATCATGGTCGTGTTGGGCATCGATTCCTTGAGCTTGGCGATCTCGATGCGGGTGGCGACGCGCAGCGCGGCGTCGAGGTTCGAAAGCGGCTCGTCGAACAGGAACACCTTCGGATTGCGCACGATGGCGCGGCCGATGGCGACGCGCTGGCGCTGGCCACCCGACATCGCCTTGGGCAGGCGGTCGAGATATTTGGTCAGCTGCAGGATCTCGGCGGCCTGGCGCACGCGGCGGTCGATCTCGGCCTTGTTCTCTTTGCCGATCTTCATCGAGAACGCCATGTTGTCGTAGACGGTCATGTGCGGGTACAGCGCGTAGGACTGGAACACCATGGCGATGCCCCGCTTCGACGGCGGCACGTCGTTCACCACTTCGCCGGCTATTCTGAGTTCGCCGGAGGTGATTTCCTCGAGCCCGGCGATCGACCTCAGCAATGTCGACTTGCCGCAGCCCGACGGGCCGACGAAGACGATGAACTCGCCCGACCTAATATCGAGGTCGATGCCGTGGAGAATGTTCAGATTGCCGTAGGACTTCTTCACTTGTCTTAGCGTGACATCGGCCATTGGTTTCCTCCAGTGATTGGAAATTCAGTCGAGACGCCCGAACCAGGCGCCGTAGCCGCCAAGCTCGATGGAACCGCTGTTCGCCTGCCCCGAAAATCCGTGCCCGGGCAGAGGTTGCAGCGATCGGCCGCCAAGGTCAACCTTGGCCCGCCCGGCTCCCAGATTGAAGACGCAGACGATCTGCTCGTTGCCTGCGCGGCGCGTGAAGGCCACGGTATCTCCCTCACTTTCGATGAAGGTGATGTCGCCCTTGGCCAGCGCCGGATGGGCACGCCGGAAGCTGAGAAAGCGCCGGTAGTGCTCGAGCAGCGAAGCCTCGTCGCCCTGCTGGACATTGACCGCTTGCGCCAAATGCTTGGCCGGCACCGGCAGCCAGGGTTTTGCCTGGGAGAAGCCGCCATTCTTGGCGCCGCCGTCCCACACCATCGGTGTGCGGCAGCCGTCGCGGCCCTTGAATTCAGGCCAGAAGCGGATGCCGTAGGGATCCTGCAAATCCTCGAACCGAAGGTCGGCCTCGCCGAGCCCAAGTTCCTCACCCTGATAGATGCAGACCGAACCGCGCAAGGACATCAGCAGCGCCGAGATGACCTTGAGGTAGGCGGTCGGGTCGGGCTCATTGGCGGCCCAGCGCGAGGCCGGGCGCATTACATCGTGGTTGGAGAAGGCCCAGCACGACCAGCCATCGCTGGCGACCTTGCCGAAGGATTCCAGCACCGAGCGGACCTTGCCCGCGCTGATCTTTTCCGGCGCCAGGAAATCGAAGGAGTAGCACATGTGCACGCGCTTGCCGCCGGCGGTGTAGGCGGCCACCACTTCAAGCCCACGCTGCGAATCGCCGACCTCGCCGACCGCTGCGGTTGCCGGATATTCATCGAGCAGGGCACGGAACCGTTCGAGGAAGCCGAGATTCTCGGGCCGGCTCTTGTCGTAGAGATGGTCCTGGTAGTTGTAGGGGTTGACCGCCGGCGCGGTCTGGTCGTTGCGCTCTTCCGGCGGCAGCGGCGGGTTGTTTTCCAAGCCCTGGCTGTGGAAGTAGAAATTGATGGTGTCGAGCCGGAAACCATCGACGCCGCGCTCCAGCCAGAAGCGGGTGACGTCGAGCAACGCGTCCTGAACCTCGTGGTTGTGGAAGTTGAGGTCGGGCTGCTCGGCCAGAAAATTGTGCATGTAATATTGCTGGCGGCTGGTGTCCCATTGCCAGGCCGAGCCGCCGAAGATCGACAGCCAGTTGTTGGGCGGCGTGCCGTCCGGCCTGGCGTCTGCCCAGACGTACCAGTCGGCTTTCGGGTTGCTGCGGCTCGACCGGCTTTCCTTGAACCACGGGTGGTTGTCGGCGGTGTGCGACAGCACCTCGTCGATCATCACCTTCAAGCCCAACCTGTGTGCCTCGGCGGTCAGCGCGTCGAAGTCGGCCAACGTGCCGAACATCGGATCGACGTCGCAGTAATCCGACACGTCATAGCCGAAATCCTTCATCGGCGACTTGAAGAATGGCGAAATCCAGATGGCGTCCGCACCGAGTGCCGCGATGTAGGGTAGCCGCCCGATGATGCCCTTAAGGTCACCGATGCCGTCGCCGTTCGAGTCCTGGTAGCTGCGCGGATAAATCTGGTAGATCACCGCGCCCCGCCACCAGTCGCGATCGATGGCGAGGTCAGGCTTCGAGCTGGCCTTCAAAGCGGATTGCATCGTCTCAGCCTCCTTTCACCGAGCCGGCAAGCAGCCCGCGGACAAAATAGCGCTGCAGCGAGAAGAACACGATCAGCGGCACGATGATGGTCACGAAAGCCGATGTCGTCAGAATCTCCCAGTCGCCGCCGCGTGAGCCCAACAGCGCGTTGAGCTTGGCGGTCAGCACGATCTGGTCTGCCTCTGTGCCGAGGAAAACCATCGCCACCAGCAGATCGTTCCATACCCACAGGAACTGGAAGATGGCAAACGAAGCCAGCACCGGAAACGAC
>NZ_RZRA01000721.1:0-3014 GCF_003998945.1 Mesorhizobium sp. M7A.F.Ca.CA.003.01.2.1
TGCTGTTTGCGGCCACCGGTGTCACCGACGGCAACATGCTGGCTGGCGTCAAGTTCGGCCACAATTACATCACCACCCACACGATCGTGCTGCGCTCGTCGTCGCGGACGGTGCGCGAGATCAAGGCACGCCATCAGGACCTGGATAAGTTCTGACGCTTGCTTGCGAAGCCACCTTGCAATTGTTAGCCATTCGGGCGCACCCGATATTGGCTGCAAGGATTTGACGATGAAACCGTTCGACTGGCACGCGGATCCGATCTCGCGCGCCACCGCCATCACGCAGTCTTATCGCAACACCCAGAATGTGCGTCGCTTTCTCATCCGGGAATGCAGCTACGCATTCAGCTTCGACCGGCCTTTCATGGCCTGGCTCAAGGACGGTGTGGAAACGACGATGGGCGATGCGGCCGACGAATGGCTTCGGCGCCAGGCTGAAAAGCGGAAAGCGCAGTTTTCTTGACACTTCCCGGACGGCGCACACCGTGAATCGCTTGGCTTTGCCTGCCTTTGGCCTATAGAGCGTCGCATGAACGTGACACGATTTAAATCGTTGCCAATGCAGGTCGTCGCCCCAAAACCGCTGCGCACTTTTGGGCGACATGCACTATCGTGCGGCCAACGATGAGTTGGCAAAGCGTATGACCGGCGAAAAGCGCCTCTTCCTCGATGTCAGGCAGTCGGTATCAGGGGTTTCCTGGGAGCACCGGCTGACCGAGCGGCAGGACATGATCGCGCTCGCCATCGCGCAAGGCTACGGGGTACCCGATATCGTAGCACGGGTGCTTGCCGGCCGCGGCGTCACCGCCGAGCAGACCGAGCGGTTTCTCGATCCGACGATCCGCGATCTTCTGCCGGATCCGGCATCGCTGACCGACATGCACAGGGCGGCGGCCCGGATCGCCGCCGCGGTGATGGCCAGGGAAAAGGTGGCGATCTTCGGCGACTATGATGTCGACGGCGCCGCCTCGTCGGCCTTGCTGAAGCGGTTCCTCACGCATTTCTCGGTGCCGTCGGAAATCTACATCCCGGATCGTATTTTCGAGGGCTATGGCCCCAACCCCGACGCCATGCGCGAACTTGTTTCGCGTGGCGCGACACTGATCGTCACCGTCGATTGCGGCACCAACAGCGCCGCTTCCATCGATGCCGCCAATGAGGCCGGGGCCGATGTCGTGGTGCTCGACCACCACCAGGTCGGCGGTGCCTTGCCGGCGGCAATCGCTGTCGTCAATCCCAATCGCGACGACGACCTTTCCGGGCAGGGCCATCTCTGTGCCGCCGGCGTGGTCTTCCTCGCCCTTGTGCAGACGGCCAGGATCCTGCGTAGCCGCATGGCCGATGCTACGCCGCCGGACCTGCTTTCGCTGCTCGATATCGTGGCATTGGCCACCGTTTGTGACGTGGTGCCGCTGACCGGCGTCAACCGTGCCTTCGTGGTCAAGGGGCTGCAGATGGCGCGCCAGCAGAAGAACGAAGGGCTCGCGGCACTGGCACGGGTGTCGCGCATCGGCGAGCCGATCAGCACCTTCCATCTGGCCTATCTGATCGGCCCGCGCATCAATGCCGGCGGACGCATCGGCGATGCCGCACTTGGCAGCCGGTTGCTTGCGACCGACGACCCGGTCGAGGCGCGCACCATTGCCGAGACGCTCGACCGGCTCAACCAGGAACGGCAGCTGATGGAGCAGGAGATGCTCGCGGCGGCGCGCGCCGAGGCCGATGCGGAGCTCGCCGGCGGCAATGGCCCGGCTATCGTCGTCACCGCCAGCAACAGCTGGCATCCGGGCATCGTCGGTTTGCTCGCCTCACGGCTGAAGGATCATGCCCGCCGGCCCGCCTTCGCCATCGCCTTCAACGCCAACGGCATCGGCACCGGCTCGGGCCGCTCGGTCTCGGGTTTCGACCTCGGCCGGCTGGTGCGCGAGGCGGCGATTGCCGGTCTGATCGTCAAGGGTGGCGGGCATGGCATGGCGGCGGGCATCACCGTCGAGCGGGCGAGGCTTGGTGAGCTCAGGGCGTTTTTCGAAGAGCGGGCGGCAGCCGACGTGTTTCGCCTGCAGGGCGAGGAAAGCCTGGCCATAGACGGTGCGCTTGCCGCTGAAGGCGCGACACTCAGCCTACTCGACGCGCTGGAACAAGCCGGACCTTTCGGTGCCGGGCACGTGGCCCCTGTTTTCGCGTTGCCGCGCCACCGGTTGGCCGATGCGCGGCCGGTCGGCACCAATCACATCCGCGTCGAGCTGCAATCGGAAAGCGGCGGCCGGATCCAGGCGATCGCCTTTCGCGCCGTCGATACCGCGCTTGGCGAATTCCTGTTCAAGAACCGGGGCAAGACAATCCACGTCGCCGGTTCGCTGTCGGGAAATTACTGGAACGGCAACCGCACCGTTCAGTTTCGTATCACCGATGCGGCTCGTGCGTAGGTGTTGATCAGGCGAGAACTGTCTGCAGCCGGGTCAGTTCGCCGATCTGCGCCATCGTCGCCTGATAGCCGAGATTGATCGCCTCGTCGGCGCGGTGGAACTCGGTCAGGCCGATATGGCTGAGCTTCGGCTGTAGCGACATGTCTGGCGGATCGCCGGCAAGTCTTGCGCGCGAAATGCGGTCCTGGATGATGTTGAAGGCCTCGACCATGACGCCGGTGATGCCGAGCCGGGTCTGATGCGACTGGTGTTCGGGATCGCCATGTCCGGCCCTCGGCGCGTCCTTTTCGACGACCAGTTCGCCAGCGCTGTGCTTGATGACGGCGGCACGGCCGAACAGGTCATAGTGAAGGTTGACCGCCACGACGAGCGGCTGCTCGTAGGCGCGGCAGACCGAAACCGGTACGGGGTTGACCAGAGCGCCGTCGACCAGCACGCGGCCGTTGCAATTCACCGGCTCGAACACGCCGGGAAGCGCATAAGAGGCGCGCATGGCGGTGATCAATGAGCCGCTCGACAGCCAGATTTCGTGGCCCGTGCGGATTTCGGAAGTGACCGCGACGAACGGCTTGGCAAGGTCCTCGAAACG
>NZ_RZRA01000722.1:0-3008 GCF_003998945.1 Mesorhizobium sp. M7A.F.Ca.CA.003.01.2.1
GTCCTGATAGAGCCGGCGGGCGTGGCCGCGGCCGCGTGCGTGCGCCGCCACGACGACCCGGTCGACATAGACGAAGCGCTCATAGCGCTCGCGGAACCACAGGAAATTCGGGCTGTCGTAGCGGGCATCCTGGTCGAAGGTCATGATGAAGGCTTCGAGATCGCCGATGCGCCTGGTGTAAAATGCTTCGCCAAGCAGGAAGGACAGCCGCTCAGCCTCCAGCCACGACAGTTCGGCGGCATGCTCGTTGTTGAGCGCCAGGATCGCCGCTTCGTCTTGGGCCGATACACGGGCTATCGGGGCAGGGCTCGAGGTCATGCCTTGGCTGCCGCGATCGTTGCCGCCACCAGCGCTGTGTCGGTCAGCGTGTTGCGGTACTCGCGATCGAGATCGGAACCACCCATGCCGACATGGGGATTGCGGTAGTCCATGGCACTCGGCACATCCTTGAGGGCGGCAAAATGCATTTCGGACAGGCCGGTTCTGCTGCGCACTTCGGCAATGTTGTGCAAATCCAGTCCGCCGCAGCCGAGGATGACGATGCGGTCGCCGGCCTGCCGCACCAGATCCGCCAACAGCGGCAAGCCTTCGATGGCAGTGTCACGCTGGCCGCTGGTCAGCACGCGGCCGACCTTGCTGCGGATCAGCGATTCGAGCGCCTCGGCCGGCTCGCGCGTCATGTCGAAGGCGCGATGGCAGGTGACGTTCAAGGGGCCGGCGGCCTGCGTCAGTTCGCTCATGCGCGCCTCGTCCATGGTGCCATCGGCGTTCAGGCAGCCAAACACCACGCCGGGCACGCCGAGTTCGCGCAGTGCCGAGACATCTGCCAGCATCGAGGCATATTCCGTCGCACTGTAGAGAAAATCGCCGCCGCGCGGCCGCACCATGACGTGAAACGGCACGTTTGCCTGCTCGATGGCGGCGCGGATCGTGCCGAGGCTTGGCGTGATGCCGCCTTCGACGAGGCTGGCGCACAGTTCGATCCGGTCGGCGCCGGCGGCTTGCGCCGCGAGAAGGCCGTCAATGCCTTCGACACAGATTTCGATCAGCGGCAGGCGGAGAGCTTTGGTCAAGGGGCGATCCATTCCATGATTTCCCGGCCAGCCCTACCACCGCGCCGGTTGCTGCGAAAGCGCGAACAGACTTTCGCGCCGGGCACGGACTTCGCGGTTATTGGCGCAATTCCGTGTTCTTGGCGCCTTGCTCGACCTGATCGATCACCAGAAGCTTCACCTCGATATCACCGATATTGGTGGCCTGATGCCACTGGCCGATCATTTCGATGATGAAATCGCCGGCCTTGTAGGTGTTGCTGTCGCCGGTCTCGACATTGGTGACCTTCAGCGTGCCGGCCTGGACATAGGCATAGCGCGGGAAAGGGTGCCTGTGGACCGGCAAGGTCGCGCCCGGCGCGATGTCGTAGGTCGAGACCAGCACCTGCACGTTCTTCTGCGGCAGCGTGATCGGTTGGCCGGACGCGGTCGTCGTGCGCGACGCAAGAGGGGTCACGACGACAGGCGTGCCGCTGCTGTCCAGCGCGTGGGCCGGGTTCGCGGAAAAGGCTGCCGCGAGCAGCAGTCCTGACATCAAAATTTTTCGCATGATTCGCATCCACCCCTGGCGTCAACATCGCGCAGTGGCCACCAGCACGCAAGGCAGCGCCTTGGGCACCTGCCTGCCGGCCAAAAATATTTTTGTCGCCCTCTTGAAGGAAAAAAACACGATTACCAGATCGTTTTCCGTCGAGGCTTCGGCTCGACATACTGGCGTCGCAGCGACGCTGCGACAGCCTCGTAATCCATGTTGCTTCACGGAGGATATGGCTATGAGAAGCTCTGATTATACCCCTCTTTACCGCACAACGGTCGGCTTCGACCGTCTCTTCGATATGCTCGAAAAAAGCGTACGCTCCGACTGGCCTCCCTACAATATCGAGAAGACCGGCGAGAACGACTATCGCATTACGATGGCTATCGCCGGCTTCGCTCTCGATGAGGTCGAACTCATGCAGAACGGCCCCGAATTGTCTGTCGTCGGCCAAAGGAAACCCGACCAGGAAAATCGGGAGGTCCTTCATCGCGGCTTGGCGACGGGCAACTTCAAGCAGGTGTTCAAACTTGCCGACCACGTAAAGGTCAAGGCGGCCAACCTCGAGAATGGCTTGCTGTCAGTGGACCTGGTCCGCGAAGTGCCCGAGGAACTCAAGCCTCGGCGCATTGAGATAGGGTCCGAAGCCAAAGCGGTTTCGCTCGAGCAACCCGGCAAGAAGCAGTTGATCGACTCGGATGCGGAGCCTCAACGCGAGGTCGCCTGATTCCCTGGACCTAAATCTACGGTCCGCCTCCCGGTTCGGCCGGGAGGCACAGATCGCGGAGAATGGAGATGAGAACCGGAACTTACAGTTTTCACCAACCTGAACCGAAAAATCTTGCCGCGGAATCCGCCGGATTGCGGACGCCAGATGATGTGCTGAACGAGGAGACGATGACGATCGGTGCAAAGCGGGCTTTGCTCGCTTTCTGGGCTTCCGACGTTCATGCGGTTCCTGACAATCCCGCGTTGCGGCAATTGGACAACGGCGCCATCGTGGAAGTCAGCGACATACTTCGCGCACTCCGCCTTCTGGACGAAACCGGGCGGGAACCGCGTGTTTCAAAGGAGTCGGGAACCGTCAGCCTGTCTTTCGACCGGCGCCGCAAGAAGAGCCGGCTCGGTTGGATGCGGCGCCCCTGGCGAGATGACGATGATGATCCGCCGCCAATCCCGGCCTTTGCAACGGTGCCGCCCGGGCGTGGAGGCGGCGGCATGTTGGCCGAGCCGGAGCATGCAATCGCATGATGACCCGAACCAACAACAACCCACGTGCGGAATGGAGGATCACATGAGTTACAGGACGTTCGACCGACCGGTTCTTGTCAAGAATGGCGAGTTCATTCAAGAAATAGGGTGCCTCGACGATGCGTTCGACTTCTTTGACGAGTGGCCAAGGGAGCGGCGGGGTGCGGTTT
>NZ_RZRA01000723.1:0-3007 GCF_003998945.1 Mesorhizobium sp. M7A.F.Ca.CA.003.01.2.1
ACGTTGCCTTCGCCATTGCCACCACGTCGGCCAGCGTGGCCACGGCCGGACCGTAAGTCAAGACTAACCTTTCGTCGTAAAAAGCCGCGTGGATCTCCTCACGGCCGGCATCCAGCGCCGCCAGCACGGCGCGACCGGGAAATGCCGTCGCTGCTTCGGCAGCCAGCGCCTCCAGTGTCGTCACTCCGATTGCCGGTATCTTCAGCGCCAGCGCCAGGCCACGCGCGGTCGAGACGCCGACCCGCAGACCGGTGAAGGAACCGGGGCCGACAGACACGGCAATGGCGCCAAGACCTGCATAGTCGGTTGCGCCTGCCTCCAGCGCTTCGGCGATGACCGCCATCAGCTGCTCGGCATGGCCCTTGCCGAGATCGAGCACCGAGCGGCCGAGCTCCCGCTTCGCCGTCGCGTCATAGACGCTAGCGGCGCAGAGGTTGGCGGCACAGTCGATGGCAAGCAATTTCATGAAGCAACCGGTTCGAAAGACAATTCCCTGTGCCCGCCACGGCCCGCCACCGCAAGGGGATAGTGCATAATTCGTTAAGCGGCTTCGCTTGTGGCCTATGCGGCCTGCTCGATGCGCAGCATGTGGTTGTCCCAGACATAGTCCGGTTCGGAGCGTGTCGCACCACTGCCCTCGACGATCTCGCCAGCGCCGGTGGTGGCCATGAAGCCGGTTCCATCGGGAGCCACGCCGCAGACCTCGACCAGCGCGCTGTTCGCGACGACCCGTCCGCTGGCCGCATCGAGCACGACAAGCGAGTTGCCTTCCGGCGAGGAGACCGCGACCGTGCCGGCAGCCGGATTGGCGGCGACCGAGCCTATGTAGTTGCGGAAGCCGGACAAAACGTCCTGCGGCATGTCGAGCAGTTGCAATTCCTTGCCGCGCACCGCGCGGCCGACCAGCAGCGGACGATCGGTGCCCGGGCCCCTGTACTGGCAACCGAACCAGACCGTGCCGGACGGATCGGTGTCCATGTGGCGGATCGACAGCTGATGCAGTGCGGCCGGCAATTCGTGCTTCTCGATGAGGTCGCCGGTGACGCGGTCTATCAGCACGTAGGACGGCTTCATGGTCGCAATGTTGAGCTCGGCGCGGCCGTAATCCGGATGGGTCTCGATGCCGCCATTTGCTACCGCAATCGTCCTGCCATCGCCCAGGAGCAGAAGCTCGTGCGGACCCATTCCATAGGTCGGGAACTCGCCGACACGGCTGAATTTCGCCCGCGCATCGTAGACGCCGACGACGCCGGCGGCGTTGTCGAAGTCGTTTTCGGTGGCATAGAGCAGCGCACCGTCGGCCGAAAACACGCCATGGCCGAAGAAATGCCGGCCGGCGATGCTGGCGATGGTCAGCGGCGCATCACGGCCCGAATGGTCGAAAACCACGGCAAAGGTGCCGGGTTGCCGCGCGAAGACCACCGAGCGTTTCGATATGGGATCGAAGGTGACATCGTGGCCGCGATCGGGCAGATCGATCGCATGCAGGACTTTGCCGGCCTCGGACAGGACGGCAGCGCCAAAGCTGCCGTCGCGTTTGACGAAAGCGGTGGCGAAGACGGCGTCGGTCGAAAGCGTCGTTGCCCAGGCCGATGGCGCCATCGCGGCCATGAAGCCAACGCCTGCAGCTCTCAGGAAATCGCGGCGATCTATCAGCGGGGTTTTCAATTCAGTCCCCATCCAGCGAGGAGAAGCCTGCGGTCAGGCCGAATTCAGCGGTCAACCTGGTCCCGATCAGGGTCGACAGGCTGGAGGTGATCAGCGCGAAATGATCGAGCTTGTCGCGCAATGCCGGATCGGCAAGCGCCTTGTCGATTGGACCGCTGACGGCCTTGGCGGTGGCGACACCGTTGACCAATTGGATGTGGATCGCTTCGGCCATCCAGCGCGCATCGGCCGGCAGGGCGTCGCCAAGTTTCGAGGCCTGGAACAGCGTATCGATGCCGGAGAGATTGCCGGCCAGTGACGCGGTGGTGTTTTGCGAGCGCCAATAGATCGCTTGTTTCGGCTTGTCCGCGTCCGGCTTGCCGCCGAAAAACCCTTTCAGGCGCACGTCACGCACCATTTCCAGCTCGTTGATGAAGACGCCGACCAGTTCGGTCACCGCTTCATTGCCGTCGCGGTAGAGCGGGTTCTGCGGCCCCGGATTGGCCCAAAGCGCTGCAAAGCCGTCCGGTTTGTTCCAGGCGGCGCTGACCTCGCCGGCCATGGTTTCGATGTTGCCGGCAACAGCAGTGCCATAGGCGCAGCGGTAGGAATCATCCTTGCCGGCCAGTGCATCGGCGCCGTCGCCGTAAAGCACGAACTCCAGCGCGCCCAGCCCCTGCATGGCGACGCTCTTGCCGGCCAGCTGTGCCGGATCTGTGGCGGTTGGATCCTTCGCCGACAGCGCCGCCTGCACCTGCTTCAGGCCAATGCTCTTGCGATCCGGCCAGAACAGCATGCGTTCCAGCCGGTTGTTCTCCTTGATCGGCGCGAAGCCGATGATTTCGGCTGACGACCAGGCATAGACGGTGGCGGAGAATTCGGCGCGTGCGGCATCGAGCTCTCCTTGCGAGGGCGTGACGCACAGCTTGCGCATGGATCCGGTCAAGGCTTCCGCATGCTCGTGCAGGCCGGCATAGGCCGGGCGGACGAAGCCATCGATCGCCCGCTGGATGATGTCGGAGGCTTTGACCGCCGCCGACGCAGGGACAACGCCCAGCAGGGCCAGCGGAAGAGCGAAAAACAATGCAGAACGCTTGAACATCACAGTGACTCCAGGAATTTGAGCAATGCGTCACGCTCGGTCGCGTTAGCGGCGGCAAAACGGTCGCGCGCTTTCTGCGCCTCGCCGCCATGCCACAGGATCGCCTCAGCCAGGCTGCGCGCGCGCCCGTCATGCAGAAAGAAGGAATTGCCGTTGACTGTCTCGGTCAGGCCGATGCCCCACAGCGGCGGCGTGCGCCACTCATTGCCCGTCGCATCGCCCACGGCCTGGCCATCGGCCAGATCAGGCCCCATGTCG
>NZ_RZRA01000724.1:0-3006 GCF_003998945.1 Mesorhizobium sp. M7A.F.Ca.CA.003.01.2.1
CGCGTGTCGGCGCCTCGGACGATCTGGCGCGCGGCCGCTCGACCTTCATGGTCGAGATGGTCGAGACGGCAGCGATCCTCAACCAGGCCGGCGAGCGCGCACTGGTGATCCTCGACGAGATCGGCCGCGGCACCGCCACTTTCGATGGCCTGTCGATCGCCTGGGCGGCGGTCGAATATCTGCATGAGAAGAACCGCTGCCGGGCAATCTTCGCCACCCATTTCCACGAAATGACCTCGCTGGCCGGCAAGCTGGCGCGTCTCTCCAACGTCACCATGCGGGTCAAGGAATGGGAAAACGACGTCGTCTTCCTGCACGAGGTCGGCAAGGGTGCCGCCGACCGCTCCTACGGCGTGCAGGTGGCGCGGCTGGCCGGCCTGCCGGAAGCGGTGGTCGACCGGGCCAAGGAAGTGCTGCACCAACTGGAAGAGGGCGAAGTTTCGGGCAAGACCAACCGGCTGGTCGACGATCTTCCATTGTTTTCGGTGGCGGTGAAGCGAGAAGCGCCGAAGCCGGTCAAGAGCGACGCGCTGGGGGCGGCACTCGGCGACATCAACCCGGACGAAATGACGCCACGCGAGGCGCTGGAAGCGCTCTACCGGCTGAAGGGGTTGGCGGGGACGTAGTCAGATCATCTCCAACCCGCGCTTGCGCGCTGGTGGCGGGAAGGCGCGGTCGAGATCGGCGATGTCCTGCGGCGCAAGCTTGATGTCGAGCGCAGCGACATTCTGGCGGACATGCTCCTCGCTGCTGGCCTTCGGGATGGCGATGACGCCCTCCTGATGCATCACCCAGGCCAGGGCGATTTGCGCTGGGGTCGCATTGTGGCGCCCGGCGATGGCTTCGAGCCTGGCATTGCGCGCCAACGCACCCTGCTCGACCGGAGAATAGGCCATCAAGGGGATGCCGCGCTGCCGGCTCCAGGGCGCCAGATCGAATTCGAGGCCACGCCGGACCAAATTGTAGAGCACCTGGTTGGTCTGGACATTGCCGCCATCGGGCAGGCCGATCAGCTCTTCCATCTCGTCGGTGTCGAAATTGCTGACGCCCCAGTGGCGGATCTTGCCGGCCTTTTTCAGGGCCTCGAAGGCCGCGACGGTTTCCGTCAATGGCACGCTGCCGGGCCAATGCAAGAGATAGAGATCGATGCGGTCGGTGCGCAGGCGTTTCAGGCTGTTTTCGCAGGCCCGCTGCACGCCCGCGCGCGAGGCGTTCGACGGTAGCACTTTCGAGACCAGGAAGGTCTCGTCGCGGCGCCCGGCAATGGCTTCGGCCACCACCTCCTCGGCACCGCCGCTGGCATACATTTCGGCGGTGTCGATCAACGTGATGCCGAGGTCGAGGCCGAGCTTGAGGGCATTCACCTCATCGGCGCGGCGACGGGAATCTTCGCCCATCTTCCATGTGCCCTGGCCAAGCACCTGAACGGCTTCGCCGGAGGGCAGTTTGGTGGTTCTGATGGTCGGTGGCATGGCGGGCTCCAGTTGGGGCCGGATCGCATCACAGGCTGGGCGATAAATCCAGAGGCGTTCTCGCCGCGCTGGCGATGGCTGAAGACTTACTTCACCGGATGGGCGGCGAGCCAGGCCTGCATCTGCTTGATCTCTGCTTCCTGCGCGGCGATGACGCCTTCGGCCAGCTTGCGGATTTCCGGGTCCTTGCCATTGGCAAGTTCAACCTTGGCCATGTCGATCGCACCCTGATGGTGCGGGATCATGCCTCTGACGAAATCGACGTCGGCATTGCCGGTATAGTCGGACGCCATCATGTCGGCATGCATCTTGTCCATCGCCGCCTTGTAGCCTTCCGTCGAAGGACTGGTCGCGTCCGTCGCCATAGCGCCCATGTCGTGTTTCATCTCTTCGCTCTGCGCCGGAACGCTTTCGAGGAAGACGGCAACCAGCATTCCGGCCGCCATCAGCAGCAGCACGAGTTTTTTGGCGAAGGTCATACATGGTCTCCTGTTGGATGGGTTTCGTATTTGGGGGCTTGGATCAGAGTTTCAATGTTCTCAGCCGCAATGCGTTTGCGATCACCGACACCGAGGACAGGCTCATCGCCGCCGCTGCCAGCATCGGCGACAGCAGCGTGCCGGTGAGCGGATAGAGCACGCCGGCGGCGACCGGCACGCCAAGCACGTTGTAGAGGAAGGCAAAGAACAGGTTCTGGCGGATGTTGCGGATCGTCGCCTGAGCCAGCGTGCGCGCCCGCACGATGCCGTTGAGGTCGCCTTTGACCAAGGTGATGCCGGCGCTTTCGACGGCGACATCGGCGCCGGTGCCCATGGCGATGCCGACATCGGCGGCGGCAAGGGCCGGTGCATCGTTGACGCCGTCGCCGGCCATGGCAACGCCGGTGCCTTTTGCGCGCAGTTCCTCGACAAGGGCTGCCTTCTGTTCCGGCAGCAGGCCGGCGCGGACCTCGTCGATGCCGAGGCTTCTGGCGATCGCGTTGGCCGTGCGTTCATTGTCGCCGGTCGCCATGATGATCCGCAAGCCGCTTTCATGCAGCGCCTTGATCGCCTCGGCCGTCGTTGTCTTGATAGGGTCGGCGACGGCGACGATGCCGGCCAGTTTTTTGTCGACAGCAACGAACATCGCCGTCTTGCCTTCGAGTTGCAGCGCCTCGGCCTTGGCCGAGATGGATGCGATGTCGACGCCAAGGTCGGCCATCATCGCGGCGTTCCCGAGCGCGACCGTCTTTCCCGAGACCGAACCGGACACACCCTTCCCGGTGACCGCCTCGAAGCCGCTGGCCTCTGCAACGGTCACGCCGCGCGTAGCGGCGCCGTCAACGATGGCTTCAGCCAGCGGATGCTCCGAGCCTTTCTCCAGGCCCGCGGCAAGCGCCAGCAATTCGTCTTCGGAAAAGCCGTTTGCCGTGACGACATCGGTCAGCTTCGGCCGGCCTTCGGTCAGCGTCCCCGTTTTGTCGACGATCAGCGTGTCGACGGAAGCGAAGCGTTCGAGTGCTGCGGCTTCCTTGATCAGCACGCCGGCATGCGCC
>NZ_RZRA01000725.1:0-3004 GCF_003998945.1 Mesorhizobium sp. M7A.F.Ca.CA.003.01.2.1
TCCAACCACCCCTATCTTTTCGCCCGCCGCGCCCAGCAGGAAGGCATGCCGGTGATCGACGATCCGCTGTCGATGATCCGCTGCGCCAACAAGGTCTATCTCAACGAGCTGATGGCCTACAACAAGGTGCCGGTGCCGCCGACGGTGATGATCGCCGGCACCTCGGATCTCGAACTGGCGGCGCAGACGCTGGGCTTTCCGCTGGTGCTGAAGATCCCGGATTCGTCGTTCTCGCGCGGCGTCAAGAAATGCGCCAATTTCGAGGAACTGAAGACGCTCGCCACCGAATGGCTGGAGGATTCCGACCTTCTGATCGCGCAGAAATTCATTCCGACCGAATATGATTGGCGTGTCGGCGTGCTCGGCGGCCAGCCGCTGTTTGCCGTGCACTATCTGATGGCCAAGAAGCACTGGCAGATCGTCAACCACAAGGCCAACGGCAAGCCCGACCAGGGCGGCATCAAGACCTTCACGCTGAAGGAAACGCCGGCGCATGTCGTCGAGACGGCAGTGAAGGCGGCGCGCTGCATCGGCGACGGGCTCTATGGCGTCGACCTCAAGGAGACCAAGGACGGCGTCTTCGTCATCGAGGTGAATGACAATCCCAACCTCGATCATGGCTGGGAGGATTCCGGTGAGAAGGACGAGGTCTGGGTGCGGCTGACGCAGTGGTTCCTGGAGCGGTTGGACCGGCCGGGGCGGTAATTTGATCGGGGGTAGAACATGCAGTTTATCGTGATCGAGGATTTCACCGGCTGTGATCGCAAGGAGATCTATCGCCGCTTTCGCGACCGCGGCCGCCTGAAACCGGACGAGCTGCTCGTGCACCACAGCTGGATCGCGGCGGACATGAGCCGCTGCTTCCTGCTGGTGGAGGCCGATGACGTCACGCTGCTGCAGCGTTGGGTCATCGAATGGGCGGATCTGGTGGAATTCGAGATCATCCCCGTGGCGACAAACAAGGACATGGCTGAGGCATTGAGCGGGCACCTCTGACGATTGCCGCGTGTCGCGTCAACGCAGTGCCGGCGAGCCGACTGCGCGCCGGCACTCGTCGATCAGCCACTGGCGAAATGCGTCCACGACATCGCGTCTGGCGCTGCGCGCCGGGATCGTCAGGCAATAGGGCTGGCGCAGCTCGACCATTTGGGCGAGGGGCCTGACAAGTCGGCCGTCCTCCAGCGCCTCGGCACAGTAGATCCCTTGCGCCAGCGCCACGCCCAATCCCGAAATGGCAAGGTCGAGTGCTGCGCGCGATGAGTTGGCCGAGAGGCCGCGCTGCGCTGCCCGGCCGGGTTCGATGCCGGCCGCCTCGAACCAGTTGTGCCAGGACGGAAAGGACGCACCGGTCGGTCCCCAGCCGGTATGGATAAGCGGCAGGCTGGCGAGGCCTTCGGGTTTGATCGTGTCCGCCAGCCCGGGTGCACACACGGGATAGACTGCGTCCTGGACGATGTCCTCGGTCGGGTGCTCGCGATAGTGCGGGCCATAAGTGAGCCTGATGTCGATCAACTCACGGTCGAACGGCACCGGGTCATCCTCGCCTCTGAGCGATATGTCGACGGCGCCATGGCTGGAGACAAAACCAGTGAGGCGCTGCGAAAGCCAACCCATGGCCATGGATGGCGGCACCGACACCACGAGGCGCGGGCGGAACGCATCGCCGCCCAGTTGGCGCGCGACGCTGCCGATCTCCTGGAAGGCCATGGTCAGCCTGGGCAGCATCTCGACGCCGGCCTCGGTGAGGACGGCGCGCCGGTTGACGCGATGGAACAGCTTGCGGTCCATCTGCTCCTCGACGGTGCGGATGAGCTGGCTGACGGCGGCGGCCGATACAGAAAGCTCTTCCGCCGCCCCCGCAAAGCTGCCTGTACGGGCGGCAGCCTCGAAAGCCTGAAGTCCTTTGAGAGAGGGAAGTACGGCCATGATCACCGGATAGATAAGTTCAGCTTATCTAAATCGCAGAAATCGTCATTTTTGGAAAGATTTTTCATGCGCTACAGTGGATTCTATCAAATCCCAGCCTGGATCGAAGCCCGTGGATCATCGCGACGTAATTTCATCGTTGACGCAGGAGGAGCGCAACCGGCTGACCGCCAAGTCTGATGCCGCGGGCCTCGTTCAGCTTGCCGCTCATTGGGGTGCGATCGTGATCCTCGGATCGCTGATCGCCGCCAAAGTGCCGTTCTGGCCGCTGCTGATGCTGCCGCAAGGTCTCCTCATCGTGTTCCTATTCACGCTGCTGCACGAGACGGTTCATCGCACGGCCTTTGAGGCGCAGCGGCTGAACGATCTCGTGGCGCGGGTGTGCAGCCTGGCGATCGCACTGCCGGCGGACTGGTTCCGCTACTTCCACTTTGCCCACCATCGATACACGCAAGATCCCGACAATGACCCGGAACTGGCGTTCCCCAAGCCGGAGACATGGCGGCAATACCTCGTCCACATATCCGGCATCCCGTTATGGTGGGGCCACATCAAGACGCTTTATGCCAACGCCGCGGATCGTGGTCGCGAAAGCTACGTTCCGCCAAAGGGCTATGACAAGGTGCGCATCGAGGCACGCGCCATGATTGCCTTTTATGCCGTGCTCCTTCTGCTTGCCGTCTATTTCCGGCTCTCGGTGCTTGTCTATGTCTGGATTTTGCCCGCTCTGTTGGGGCAGCCGTTTCTGCGCCTCTATCTCTTGGCCGAGCACGGTCGTTGTCCGTTCGTCGCCAACATGCTGGAGAACACCAGGACCACATTGACCAACTGGCTGGTCCGCAAGCTGGCGTGGAACATGCCGTTCCATGCCGAGCATCATGCCTATCCCGGCGTGCCGTTTCATCAACTGCCGCGGTTTCATGCGCTGATCGAGCGGCATCTCAAGGTGGTCGAGCCCGGCTATGTCAGCTTCCACGAAAAGTACATCGAGACGCTGCATTGACGATGGCCGGCCTAGCCGGTCTGGCTGTGCGGCGCCCGGGATCTCAACAGACGCTGGATCTCGGCCGCCTGTGAC
>NZ_RZRA01000726.1:0-3002 GCF_003998945.1 Mesorhizobium sp. M7A.F.Ca.CA.003.01.2.1
CGTCAAGGCATGCGGTCCGCCAACGAAACAGCCCCTCACCGATACCGCGCCTGATTCCATTTGTGCCCCAGCAGCGACAGGATGATGATCAGCCCGTTGAAGAACTGCACATAGAAACCGCTTAATCCCGCCGCCACGACGCCGGTCTGGATGAAGGACACGGTAACCGCGCCGATGGCGCCGCCGACGACGGTGCCGATGCCGCCCCAGGTCGGCGTGCCGCCGACGAACACCGAGGCCAGCACCGGCAGGAGATAGCCGTCGCCGGCGGTCGGCCACCAGGTGAAGTTGATCATCACCGAGAAGGTGCCGGCGATGGCCGCGCCGATGCCGACGAAGACGAACACTTTCACCCGCACACGCTTGACGTCGATGCCCATCTGCTGGGCGCTGTCTGGATTGTCGCCGACCACCCTCACCTGCGCGCCGAAGCGGTGCCGGTTGTAGAGCATCGCCGACAGCACGACGAAGCCGATGGCCCAGAAGATCTGCACCGGAACGCCCAGGACCTGGCTGGAGAAGATCGTGTAGGCCCAGCTGTCGCTGAGGCTGGTCAGCGCCATCGACTTGCCCTCGTTGATGATCTGGATCAGGCCGCGCAGCAGGAAATTCATGCCCAGCGTGGCGATCAACGACGACAGCCCGCCATAGACGACCAGCGAGCCTACCAGGAAGCCGAGCAGCATGCCGGTGACGAGTGCCGCGGCGATGCCGAGAAACGGATCGTAGCCGGCCTGCACGACCAGCGCGAAGACCCATGAGGCGAAGCCCATCGTTGCCGGAAACGACAGGTCGATCTCGCCGCAGGTGACGACGAAGACCAGCGGCACCACCACGAACAGCGCAACGGGGAGCGTCGTCAGCACCGAACGGTAGAGATACCAGGTGGTGAAAACGGTCGGGTTGGCGATCAGGAACACCGTCATCATGACGATGAACACGGCGAGCGTGCCGAGCGCGGCACGGTTGTCGAGGATGAAGCCGCGCATCCAGTGATCGGATGGGTGCCTCCATTCCTTTTGAGAACTGGGACGGGGAATGCCGGCGGACGGCTCGTGCAGGTTGGGCTCCATGGTCTTGCTCATCGTGCTCTCTGCTCCGCGTCGCCGGCATCGTGCAGCCCGGCCAATCCGCCGGGATGCGCGACCTCTTCCATGAAGTTGATGAGATCTTCGGCCGACTTGACCTCGCTGCGGTCGGTCGTCAGTGCAACCTTGCCGCGGTCCAGCACCACGAAGCGGTCGGCGATGTCGAAGACATGATGGATGTTGTGGCCGATGAACAGGATCGAGCGGCCGCTCGCCCGCACCTGGCGCACGAAATGGAACACCTTGGCGGTCTCGGTCAGCGACAGCGCCGTCGTCGGTTCGTCGAGGACGATCAGCTCGGCCTGCTTGTAGATGGCGCGGGCGATCGCCACGCCCTGGCGTTCGCCGCCCGAAAGCTGGCCGACGATCGACTGCGGCGTGAACACTTTCGAGGTGAAGCCGATCTCGCGCATCAGCCGGCTTGCCTCCTCGATCTCCTTGTTGACCCTGAGAAAGCCCATGAAGCCGGTCAGCTCGCGGCCCATGAAGATGTTGCGAACGATGGTCTGCTGCACGGCCAGCGCCCGGTCCTGGAACACCGTCTCGATGCCGGCCTCGCGCGAACGCGCCGCGCTCCACCCGGTCACCGGCTTGCCACGCACGAGGATTTCGCCGCTGGTCGGCTTGACCACGCCCGAGAGGATCTTGATCAGCGTCGACTTGCCGGCGCCATTGTCGCCGAGCAGGCCGACCACCTCGCCGCGGTCGACGCTGAGATTGACCCCGCCCAGTGCATAGACCTGGCCATAGGACTTGCTGATGTCGCGCAGTTCGATGAGGCGTTCGGCCATCGGATGCTCGCTTTCATTGTCTCGTGCCGGCGTCGTCGCCAGCGGTCCCGCCGGCCGGGGCCTGAGATCCCGGCCGGCGGCTTGGGAGGTCAGCGCAGCGCCTGCTTGGCGAGCTCGGCGACGATCTCGTAATTTTCGGGCGTGACGAAGCCGGCGCCGGTGTCGACATTCATCGGCGCCAGCCCCAGCACAACCTGCTGGCAGAGGCTGAGGATCGGCAGATAGCCCTGCAGGAACGGCTGCTGGTCGGCGGTCAATTGCACCCAGCCACCCTTGAAACCCTCGACGATCTGCGGGCTGGTGTCGAAGCCGAAATTGAAGATCTCGCCCGCCTTGCGTCCGGCCGCCTGCATATAGGTCGAGACATTGCCGAGCATCTGCCCGCCGGGATAGCCGACCGCCTTGACGTCGGGATTGTTGAGCAGCGCCGCGGTGATCACCGGAATGGCCAGGTTGGGATCGGACGCCCATTCGCCGCTCGGCGGTGAGGACAACTGGATGACCTCGACGCCGGCTTCCTTGAGCGCCGCCACCGTGCCGCGTTCGCGCGCGCCGCGACTTTCGTTTTCGAACGGACCGATCATGATCGCCTTGTCGCCGGCCTTCAGCTTGCCCAGTTTGAACGCCTCGGCGCCGAGCGCGCGGCCCTGCTGTTCCTGCTGGGCGCCGACATAGCCGCCGCCGAACGCTTCCACCACCTTCGGCACAGGCACGTTCTGGTACATCATCTTGATGCCGTCCTTGTGCGCCTGTTCGGCGAGCGGCATGATTGATGCGTCGCCCGGATGGCCCATCATGGCGATGCCGTTGGGCTTGACCGCGACGGCCTCGCGCAGTTGCTGCACCATCTTTTCGATGTCCCACTGGGAGAAGATGTAGTCGACCTTCGGCCCCAGATCGGCCTCTGCCTGCTTGGCGCCATTGTAGACGATGGTGCCGAAAGCGTCGCCCTCGGCGCCGCCGACGAAGAAGCGGATGTGGACGTCCTTGCACCATTTGGCGTCGAGCGCCTGCGCGGGCAAGGTGGAGATCGCAGCGGCAAGCACCGTGGCGGCGGCCACGACGGTCGAGCGCAGAACTGTCCTTCTCATCGTCATGCTCATGCACTTATCCTCCCTTTTTG
>NZ_RZRA01000727.1:0-2989 GCF_003998945.1 Mesorhizobium sp. M7A.F.Ca.CA.003.01.2.1
TGGTGACGGTGTCCGCCGTAAGCTTGTGTCCGCGGCCTATTGCTGGACCAGATTGTTGAACTTCTCCGTCGCCTCGACCAGATTGTCGCGCCAGAACTCGGCGTCCTGCAGCACCTGTTTCTTGACGTTTTCGGGCGCCGAATTGATGTCCTTGATCCTGTCCTGCGGGATCTTGCCGGTCTCGAAAGCCTTCTCGTTTACTGGGCCATTGTCGACGTAGAGCGGCAGATTGGCCTGCAGCTGCGGGCTGACGAACATCGCAAGCGCCTTCATCGCGGCTTCCTTGTTCTTGGCACCCTTGGGGATGACCATGCAGTCGGCGGTCAGCACGCCCTGGTCGAAGGAGAAGCTGACCGGCGCGCCTTCCTTCTTCAAGGTGCCGGCACGGCCGTTCCAGATGCTCGCCATGTCGACTTCGCCATCCTTGACCAATTGCATGGCCTGAGCGCCGGAGGTCCACCAGGCGTCGACATGGCCACGGATCTTGTCGACGGATTTCAGCGCGCCGTCGACATCCACGGGATAGACCTTGTCGATCGGCAGGCCCGAGGCGAGAGCCGCGACGCTCAGCGTTTCGGTCGCCTGGCTGCCGCTCAACGCGCGCCGTCCCGGAAACTTTTCCACGTTCCAGAAGTCGGCCCAGGTCTTGGGGCCTTTGTCGCCGAACACATCGGTCCGGTAGATCAGCACGACGGAGGTGTAGGAAATGCCGACCCAGTCATCATGGACAAGCTTCGGATTGATGCCGCTCTTGTCGATAATGCCGTAGTCGAGCTTCTCGAACAGCCCTTCCTTCGAGCCGCGTGCGCATTCGTCGGCGCCAAGCTCGGTGATGTCCCATTTCACCGCATTGCCGGTTACCTGCAGCCGTACGTCGTCGAGGCCGTTGGTGGTGTCCTCCTTGATGGTGATGCCGAGCGCGTCGGCGGTCGGCTTGAAGAACGCCTTGGTCTGCGCTTCCTGGTAGGTGCCGCCCCACGAGGCGACGGTGATGGTGTCGCCCGCCATTGCGGGGGCCGCGAGGGAGGCCATGAGGCCCGCCATCGCAACGATACTAACGCTTCTGGTCCTGTTCATTTTTTCGGCTCTCCACCGGTGTTCCCATTGTTTTTGATTTCGCATTCTATTTTGTATACAATTTTGAGTGTAGCTTGGGGATCAGCGATGTCAACACCGATCGGCGCGCCTGGGGCCGTCAACCCGGGCTGGGAGATGGGGCGCCGGGGCGTGGCAAACCGCGCCGACTTTGAATACAGCTATGCATGAGAACATATGCCGGCGGAAAGACCGGAGAACTGGAAACGGAACTTGGCCAAGGAAACCAAAAACACGCTGCGCGACTCGGTCTATTCCGCGCTCAAGGCGATGATCGTGACCGGCCAGATTCCGCCGGGCTCACGCGTCACCGAAAACGACATCGCGGCGAAGCTGACTGTCAGCCGCACCCCGGTGCGCGAGGCCTTCAACCGCCTCGAGCGCGACGGCCTGGTCACCGGCCGGCCGCGCCAGGGCTATGTCGTCACCGAGTTCGACATCAACATGTTCCGCGAGGCCTTCGAGATCCGCGAACTGCTCGACGGCCACGCGACGGCACTGGCCGCCGCTGCTGCGACGGAACAGGACAAGGCGCGGCTGCGTGCCATGCTGGCCGAATGCGAGCGGCTGGCCGCCATTCCGGAGCGCACCACGCGCGAAAAATTCCAGGAGCTCGAAGTCGGCATCGACCTGCACCGCGTCATCGCCGAAATCAGCGGCAATGCGATGCTGCATGGCATGCTGTGCGGCATCCTCGACAAGTGCCAGCACTATGTCTGGACCGAACTGTTGTGGCTCGACGAATGGAAGATCGCCCGCGACGAGCATGCCGAGATCGTCGAGGCGATCTGCGCCGGCGATGCCGCCCGAGCCGGCACGCTGGCCCGCGCCCACGTAAGGGGCTCGCGCGACAATGTGCTGCGCCTGCTGCAGGCGAAATCGGACTACCAGAGTTTTCTGGCCAAGGCGTCCTGAGCGGCGCTGGCGGCGGCGTCAGATGGTCCGAGCGGCCATGGATATTGCTATCGACAGCACTACTATATGTCTCACGAACTGCGACGAGGACGGTCCAGTGCTTCCCTCGACAGGGCTCGATCGGTTGAGCGCATTTTCGGATGGCGTGTTCGCCGTCCTCATCACGGTGCTGGTCCTCGACTTGCGCCCGCCGGAGTTGCCGACGTTCAAGGCGCTTCTGGAGCTCTGGCCGACATGGCTGAGCTACAGCGTCAGCTATCTCTTCATCGCCATCGTCTGGGCGAACCATCATCATCTGTTACGCCACGCCAGGGAGGCGACAGCCAGCCTGATGTGGTACAATTTCGCGCATCTGTTCTCGGTTTCGCTGCTGCCGCTGGCGACCGCGTGGATGGCGGTCAGCGAGCTGGCGCCGCAGCCGGTCGCCTTCTACGCCGCCGTCTTCTTCCTGGTGAACCTGACCTACATTCTTCTGATCCGCGAACTCATCGACCCGATGCCGGAGAACGCGGTTCCGCTCGCGGTGCGCAAGCGCATGCGCATCCGGTCGCTCGCGACGCTCTGCCTATTCGCGCTGGCGGGGCTGGTCGCCCTGAAATATCCAGTCGCGGGCTTGGCGATCTGTTGCTGCTGCTTGGCCGTCTATCTCAGGCCGGAAGCGCCGGGGGCAGGCAAAAGCTCGGGCAAAGGCTGAATTCTCGCACCCGACGCGTTGGACGGCTTCAGCCCTTGCGCTCCTGAAGGCTGTTGCCGCCATCGACCACCAGCAGGGCGCCGTTGACATAGCTGGCGCCTTCCGAGGCCAGGAACACGACCGCGGCGGCCACCTCATCCGGTCGCCCGGCCCGCGCCGGCGGCGTATTCAGGGCGGCTTGCCGCTCCATCTCGCTCGACGACCCTGTTTCGATCCAGCCGGGAGCCACGGCGTTGGCCGTGATGCCGTTTTTCGCCACTTCGAGCGCCAGCGTGCGTGTCAGGC
>NZ_RZRA01000728.1:0-2985 GCF_003998945.1 Mesorhizobium sp. M7A.F.Ca.CA.003.01.2.1
GCCCTACTGCCCTACTGCCCTACTGCCCTACTGCCTTATTTCCCGCAGTGATGATCGTTGATCTTGTTCAATGCATTCGCGTCGGGTCCAACGCGATGGTAGGAGCACGCGCCAGCCGCCGTCGTCACCAACTGCTGATCGTAGTAGTGCGGGCCGCCGAACAGGATATCGATGAGATCGCCTTCGGCGGGAACGTAGCGTTCGGAGTGGACCCGGCGGTCGTAATGCCGGTCGCCAGCCAAGGCCGGGGCGCAAAGACTCGCGCCCGTAGCAACCGCGAGAGCTAGGATCGCAACGCATTTCGTGGTCATCGGCACACCCTTCTGGCCATTCCGGAATCGCACCATACATCCAAAACCGCCAGCCGGACAAAAGTTCCGAGAAGACCGCGATAGGCTCTTGCCGAAGCCTGCGGCCTCGCTCATCCATGGTGCGTGGAAATGTGGGATCCGTGATGACCGACGCCAGCCTTCACCTCGTCGAAGCGACGATCGACCAACTGCGCCGCGCGCTCGATCACGGCACCGTCACCAGCGTCGAACTGGTCGGGGCGTATCTCAGGCGCATCGCGCATTTCGACCGGCACGGCATCAGCCTCAATGCCGTCCCAGTGCTCAACCCTGACATGTTTGAGCAGGCGGCGGCCTCCGACCAGCGGCGCCGCAACGGCGCCGTGCTCGGACCGCTCGACGGCATCCCCTACACCGCCAAGGACAGCTACAAGGTTGCAGGCCTGACGGTGGCCGCCGGCTCGCCGGCCTTCGAGCATCTCATTGCCAATGAGGATGCCTTCACCATAGCCCGGCTGCGCGCCGGCGGTGCGGTGCTGATCGGGCTGACCAACATGCCGCCAATGGCCAATGGCGGCATGCAGCGCGGCGTCTATGGCCGCGCCGAAAGTCCGTACAATGGCGATTATCTCACCGCCGCCTTCGCATCGGGTTCGTCCAATGGCTCCGGCACGGCGACAGCGGCCAGCTTCTGCGCCTTCGGGCTTGGCGAGGAAACCTGGTCGTCCGGCCGCGCGCCGGCCACCAACAATGCGCTGGTCGCCTACACGCCGTCGCGCGGCGTCATTTCTGTGCGCGGCAACTGGCCCCTGGTGCCGACCATGGATGTCGTCGTGCCGCATACGCGCAGCGTGGCCGACATGCTCGAACTGCTCGATGTGATCGTCGCCGACGATCCCGAGGCGCGAGGCGATTTCTGGCGCGCGCAGCCTTGGGTCAAGCTGCCGAAAAGCTCCGATGTGCGGCCGCCCCGTTATACCGATCTCGCACTGGCGGGGTCGTTGAAAGGCAAGCGCCTGGGCGTGCCCAGAATGTATATCGGCCGCGACAGCGAGGCCGATGCGCCGATCGAAACCCGCGCCTCGGTGCTTGCCCTGTGGGAGCAGGCAGCGGCCGATCTCAAGCGGCTTGGCGCCGAGGTGATCGAGGTCGATTTCCCCGTCGTCTCCAACTACGAGCGCGACCGCCCCGGGGCGCGCACCATGGTCGAGCGCGGGCTGGTGCCGCAGGACTTCGCCGAGCGCGAACTCTGGGATCTCAGCATCTGGGGCTGGGACGACTTTTTGCGCGCCAATGCCGACCCGGCCGTGCCCGATCTCGTCTCCGTCGACGGCCCAAAGATCTTCCCGCAGCCGCCCGGCACGCTGCCCGACCGCTATGAGGGCGGCTTCGATCTGAGAGAATATGTGGAACGGGCGCGGTCCGGCGTCACGCCGTTCGCAGACATTCCAACGCTGGAAGACGGACTGAAGGGCCTCGAAGCAACAAGGCGGATCGATTTCGAGGTCTGGCTGGACGGCCAAGACATCGACGCCGTGGTGCTGCCCGCCGCCGCCGATGTCGGACCGGCCGATGCAGACATCGACGAGGCGTCCGCCGTCCTTGCCTGGCGCAATGGCACCTGGGTCGCCAACGGCAATCTGGTCTGGCGCCATTTTGGCATCCCGACCGTCACCGTGCCGATGGGAACCATGGCCGATATCGGCATGCCGGTCGGCCTGACCTTCGCCGGCAAGGCCTATGACGACGAAAGGCTGCTGCGCATGGCCGGCGACTACGAACAGTCGACCCGGCGCCGCACCCTGCCCCCACGCACGCCGGAACTGACTGAAGATGTATTTCCCCGCCGGCCCACGCAAACCGGTAGCGGCAAGGCACCTCCGCTCGTCATTGCGCTTGCCGCCGAGACGCGCACGACCGGCGATCAGGACGAGATCACCATCACCCTCGACCTGCCGATCGACGCCGAGGCGGAACACGCCAGCGTCAAGGTGCATGTCAACGGCGAGCCTGTCGCCATCCAGCGAAGCGGAGCGCGCTGCTGTGGACAGGCATTGGTTCCGGCCGCAGAGCACCAGCGGTTCCACAGCGTCTGGCGTGGCTCGTATGGCTCGATCGTGACGGCTATTGTGCGGCTGGAGGATGGGCGCAGCGCCGGCGCCTATCTGTTTACGGGCGGGATTGGATGAACGCCAGCAGCTAGGAAGGCAGCGAAGTCAGCCATTCTTCCCAAAATTCCTGCTGCATATGGACGAAAACCGGAACCACGTCGACGCCATCATCAAATATGTCGACCAGATCGCTCTCTTGCGGAAATTGCCCCGTCTTCACCTTGCAGGCTATCAATCCGCGACTTTTCTCCATCACGGTATTTTCCGGATAAACATTGGCGCTTGCTCCGTAACAGAAGGGTAGCAGGCCATCGACTTCGAGTGCCTGACGGATTTGGAACAGAGCCTCGAAAAAGTCTTCCTCTTCTGCCTCGATCACCTTGTCCCGATAACTGCATTTCAGATTGCAGGCAGCGCCGTTCACGTGCAGCGTGAACACGGCTTGCTCGTCGTCACCAACGGAACCTGCTCCGATCAGAAAAACAGTACGCTGATGGTCCATCTCATCCCCCTCGCCATGTGACGGGATGGTAGTACGACAACGGCCGCTTTCCAGCATGGCAGGGATTGGGACGCGGCCGCAC
>NZ_RZRA01000729.1:0-2978 GCF_003998945.1 Mesorhizobium sp. M7A.F.Ca.CA.003.01.2.1
CCAGCCCGCCGATCACGCCAGACCAGCATGCGCAATTGGCGGAGTTGGCGGCCGGCCCGGACTCGCCGGCAGGTCTTGGCGAGGCCCTGGCTGCAGTCGAGGCGACCAGGAAAATGCAGGACTGCCGGGCGCGTATGAACGAGACGGTCGGGCAGATGAAGACGATGGGCGCCGTCAATGGCGCGGTCGGCGTCGCCGGTCGCATGGCGGGTCCGGGGGGCAAGACAGCGGCAAAAATGGTGGCGGTCGGCACTGCCAGGGTCGTGCGCGGTAAGCTCAGCCACCAGATGCAATCGTGCTGAGACGATTGACGCGGTGCCTGGTCAGGCCGGCAGCGGCCGCTGTCCTTTCGCGGCGGCGGGCGTATCAGGCCTCGCCCCGGCATCTCGCGCGTGCGGCCCGATCGGCATGATTGCCGGAAATGGCGTCGCGCCAAAGGCAAACGTCCATTTGTAGCCGATCAGGCCATCCTCCGGCGTCGTGTGCTGGTCGTGATGGGCGAGCAGCTTGGCGCGGTCGGCGAGATCCTCCGCCTCGCGCCGCACCATTTCAGCCGTCTCCGGCCGCATCCGCCTGGAGAAGCTGACGAAGGTCGCTTCCTTGTCGATATGGGTGATGGCCCAGCCGATGAAATTCTTGTTGGTCATCTCGAACAGCGGCCTGAGCGGCCCTTCGAAGTTCCACTGGATCGGCGTCTCGACCAGCAGTCTCGCCGAGAGACCCCGTCCGAGCGCGATCAGGCCGAGTTCCTCGAGATCGCGCAGATAGAGGAACATCGAAGCCTCGCTCAGGCCTTGCGAGCGCATGATGCCTTCGGGCGTGAACTTTTCTGACAGCATGACGAAGATGAACAGCAGCGCCGGCCGGCTGGCGAGCTTGCGCTCGATCTCCGGCGCGATGTGGTTGACCGGCCCAGGCCCCCGGTTCATCGAGCCGAGCACGTTTTCCAGTTCGACACCGGCCGCAGCGCAAATCTCCATCAGCCGGTCGAGCTTGCAATTGCGCTCATGGAAGATACGCTTCACCGTCGGTTCGGAAACGCCCATGCGTTCGGCCAGCGCGCGATAGGTGACGCCCTTCGCCTTCAACGTCCGCTTCAGCGCCTGGAAGATCAGACCGTTCATTGGATGCACCTCTTGTCGCTAGTTTCGTATCGATATTCGATACTAGCGGCGTCAGGCCTTTCCGAAAAGTATCGAAAGCCATAGCTCTGCCTCGTCATCTCAGGAGAGCAGTCATGAACACCCTCATCACCTCAACCTTTATCGCCGTCATCGGCATTGCCGCAGTGCCCGCCGCGGAGGCCGGCGAACTCTGGCGCGCCACCGGGCTCGAACAGCCGGAATCGGCCCTGTTCGACGCCGCTGACAATCGCATCATCGTTTCCAACATATCAGGCAATCCCGGCGAGGCCGACGGCAACGGTTATCTCTCCGTGCTGTCGCTGGACGGCAAGACGGTCACCCAGCACTGGACCGACGGCATGGACGCACCCAAGGGCATGGCGATCTCGGGCGGCAAGCTCTATGTCGCCGACATCACGAAAGTCCGCGTCGTCGACCTCGCCAGCGGCAAGCTGGTCGCCAGCATCGCGGTGCCGAACGCGGTCTTCCTCAACGACATGACATCGGACCAATCCGGCAAGGTCTATGTCACCGACATGCTGGCCGACGCCATCTACCGCATCGATGGCGACCGGCCGGAGCTGTTCGTCAAGGACGGGGCATTGGCTTCACCCAACGGCATCTTCGCCGATGGCGGCCGATTGATCGTCGCCTCCTGGGGCAAGGGCATCAAGCCCGACTTCAGCACGACGGAGCTTGGCGGCCTGCTGTCGGTCGACATCGCCAGCAAGGTGGTTTCGCCCTTGCCGGCCGCCCAGAAATTCGCCGATCTCGACGGCGTCGTAGCCATCGGCGGCACCATCTATACCACCGCCTACATGACCGGCAAGCTCTACCGCCATCATGCGGGCGGCGCGCCGGAGGTGGTGGCGCAGTTCAAGCCGGGCAGCGCCGACATCGGCGCCGATGGCAAGTCGATCCTTTATGTGCCGTTGATGAACGAAGGCGAGGTTGTGGCGCTGAAGCTCGATTGAGAGCCATGATCGGCGCCTCAGGGCAGAGCTGCGAGACGTTCGCCAACGGCCGATGGACTGTCGTTAGTCGGCGAGGATCGTATTGTGGCCAATTAACGACGTCCCCGGATCGGCCCACCTTGTGCCAAGCGCCAATAGCCGACATTGCCGAGCAGATATTTTGATCTCGCCTTTGGGCCGGGAGCGGAACGTCCGGTTCGGGACGTGCTTGTGGCGAAGCTTCCGTCGCCACCGGTTCACCGCCGCCGGCGACCATACAGCGCGGAAGTCGCGTATCCCGATCGCTAGAGCACCCCGATACTGCGGAGCAAGGCTTGTAGTTCGGCCTCGACACCTGCCGCCCGCAGGACGGCATCCCGATTAATCCGGCGCGCCAGGTTGGCGCGCGTCATGGGCTTTTTGTATTCCGGCCATTCCTTTTCGAGCGCCTTAACCGCCCCCGGCGTATCGGGCGGGCGGTTGGCCGCCTTGCCCTCCAGATGGCGCAGCAGCATTGCCTCAAAGCAGGGCCGTTGCCAGAGAATCGTGATTCCGTTGTCGGCCGCGAGCTTGCGCGTTCGCTCGGCGCGCTGCGGATCGCGCTCGGCCTGGTCAAAATCCAAAAGCGCGAAGCGTTCCGCGGGCGCACGGCGTTTTCTCTGGAGCAGCTTCAGGCGCAGCACCGCCATCTCGATACGCGACAGCGGATCGCCGGTCCCCGGCCCCAATTCGTCAACGTGCAGGTGCACCGGCAAATTGGCATCGCGGATCAGATCTTGCAGAAAGCCGGCATAACCGACTTCTGACGCTCCCTCGCAGCCAATATAAACCGGACGGCGAAGCTCGATATATGGCGGGCGACGACGGCTCATCCGAGGTGTGGAACCCCGCCGTATGCACC
>NZ_RZRA01000072.1:0-10033 GCF_003998945.1 Mesorhizobium sp. M7A.F.Ca.CA.003.01.2.1
TTCCTCATCCATGTGCCGCTTGCCATCCTTGCGCTGGTCTTCATCGGTGCCGGTGTCACCGAATCACGCGACCACAATGCCCAGAAGCTTGACCGTGCCGGTATCCTGACGCTCTCGTTCGCGGTGTTCGGCTTCTCCTATCTGATCACGCAAGGGGCCGATCTCGGCTCTGGTGCCCGCATCGGCGTGGCAAGTGCTGCCGTGCTGGCCTTCGCCGCGTTCCTCGTTGCCGAGAAGATCAGCCCCTATCCGATGTTCGATTTCTCGGTGTTCCGGATCCGTCAATTTTCGGGAGCGATCATGGGCGGCATCGGCATGAATTTCAGCTATTGGCCGTTCATCATGTATCTGCCGATCTATTTTTCGGGTGTGCTCGGCTACGACAGCACCACGACCGGCCTGCTGCTGCTCGTCTACACGCTTCCCTTGATGCTGATGTCCTCGACCGCCGAGCGCCTGCGCGCCCGCTATCAGGCGCGGGTGGCGATCCCGCTCGGGTTGCTGACATTGGGGGTCGGCTTTATCGCCATGAGGATAGGTTCGAGCCTTGAGGGAGCCAGCTGGCTGACCATGCTGCCCGGTACGCTGATCGCCGGTATCGGTATCGGCCTCACCAACTCACCGACCACCAACACCACGACGGGTTCGGTGTCGCCGGATCGCGCCGGCATGGCTTCGGGCATCGATATCAGCGCGCGGCTGATCACGCTCGCCATCAACATCGCGGTGCTGGGCCTGCTGTTGACGCAGGGAATTGCTTCCTATCTCAAAACCGCATTGGGCACGGCCCTTGACCCGGACGAATTGCGCGCGTTGGCGGAAAAGATCGCCACCGGAAATCTCGATGGCCTCTCCCAATATTCGCCCAGGCTGGCGACCCTCGACCCGTCCGGCGCGCTTGCGCATGCCGCCTTGGTCAACGGTTTTGGCTGGGTCATGCTCTATAGCGGGATCGGCGTTCTTGCCCTTGCCGTCATCAGCTTCGTCGTCTTCGGCCCCAGAAACGTCGCGCCGCAAGAGGCAAGGGACCGTCATCGTGCTCAGGGCGCAAGCGAAGCTCGATCGTAGCAAGTGCCCGGCGCCTCACCCTTGCCTGCGCGCCATGAAGGCAAGCCGCTCGAACAGATGGACATCCTGTTCGTTCTTCAGCAATGCGCCATGCAGCTTGGGCAACGCGTTCTTCGGGTCGGCGCGCAGATCCTCGGGCGCGATATCGTCGGCGACCAGCAGGCGGATCCAGTCGAGCGCCTCGGAGGTCGACGGTTTTTTCTTCAGCCCCGGCACTTCGCGGATCTCGTAGAACTGGGTGAGGGCTGCCCGAACCAGGTTCTGCTTGATGCCGGGATAGTGGACGTCGACGATTCTGTGCAGCGTGTCGACGTCGGGAAAGCGGATGTAATGGAAGAAGCAGCGGCGCAGGAACGCGTCCGGCAACTCCTTCTCGTCGTTGGAGGTGATGATGACGATCGGCCTGACGGCGGCGCGGATGGTTTCGCCGGTCTCGTAGACGAAGAACTCCATCCGATCGAGTTCCTGCAGGAGATCGTTTGGGAATTCGATGTCGGCCTTGTCGATCTCGTCGATCAAGAGCACGACCTTCTTGCCGGCGGCGAAAGCCTCCCAGAGTTTGCCGCGCTTGATGTAGTTCCTGATGTCGTTGAAGCGCTCGTCGCCCAACTGGCTGTCGCGCAGCCGCGAGACGGCATCATATTCGTACAGGCCCTGCTGCGCCCGCGTCGTCGACTTGACGTGCCATTCGATGAGGTCGAGGCCGAGTGCAGCCGCCACCTGGCGGGCCAGTTCCGTCTTGCCGGTGCCGGGCTCGCCCTTGACCAGCAAGGGCCGCTCCAGCGCGATCGCCGCATTGACGGCCACCATCAGATCCTTGTCGGCGACATAGGCCGCCGTGCCTTCGAAACGCATTCTTGCTCCTCGGTTGGTCATCGCGACCGTAAGGACGAGGCCGTGCCTGTGCAAGGGTGAGGTGTTGGCGGCGCGAGGGCCTGAACCAACACGGAAAGAGTGCCCGTCTCACTGGCGCTTAGCCGGCCGGCAGCCTATATTGGGCGGGACGGTCTGTGCTTCCCGGCAGGAGAACATTTTCCCCGGGGCCTTAACGATCCTTAGGGAGCTGTCCCTGGGAAGACCCGTGGGTTTTCTCACACGGCGCCCACCTACTTTGTAGGTTCCCGGGATCGCTCTCTCCACCGGTTGTGTGGATCGTCACTTATTGCCACGCGTCCCGCATTTCGGTGGATGATTGCGGTGGAAAACGTCGCTCCCAACACTCCATCCAGATCTGACCTTTTCTACCCTGACTGCATGACCTCTCTCAAAGACCTCAAAAAGCAGCTTCGCCGCGAGGCCCTCGGACGCCGCGATGCGCTCGACGAATTCTGGCGGGTGGAGGTCGCGCTTGAAATGGCAGAGACGGCACGCGATCACCTCCACATTGAGCCGGGCCAGATCGTTTCCGGCTTCTGGCCGATGCGCTCGGAAGTCGACGTCAGGCCGCTGATGTTTGCCTTGCGCGAAAGGGGCGCGCGGCTTTGCCTGCCGGCCATTCTCGACAAAACCACGATCGTCTTTCGCGAACTGGTGCGCGGCGCGCCGATGGTCGAGATGGGTTTCGGCACGGTCGGCCCGCATGAAGAAGCAGAAGTGCTCGACCCCTCGGTGATGCTGGTGCCGCTCGCCGCCTTCGATGCGCGCGGCCATCGCATCGGCTATGGTGCCGGCTATTACGACCGCGCCATCGCCAAGCTGATCGACAAGGGACAGCCGCCGCGGCTGGTCGGCATCGCCTTCGACTGCCAGGAGGTGGCAATGGTGCCGGATGAGGAACATGACGTCGTCATTCCGGAAATACTGACCGAGAGCGGGTTGCGCCGCTTCGCGTCAAAATTGTAGATAAAAGGACGCATGATCTTTCACAGACGTCATGCAGCTTTTGCTTCGCTGACCTTCGGTGCGGGATCATATGAGACTTCTCTTCCTCGGTGACATGGTTGGAAAGACGGGACGGACGGCGGTGTGGGAACAACTGCCCGGCTTGATCTCCGACTTCAAACTCGATTTCGTCATCGTCAACGGTGAGAACGCCGCCGGCGGCTTCGGCATCACCGAAGATATCTTTCGCGAGACGATCGCGGCCGGTGCGGATGTCGTCACAACCGGCAACCATGTCTGGGACCAGCGCGACGCACTCGCCTTCGCGCCGCGCGAAGAGCGCTTCCTGCGCCCCTCGAACTTTCCCAAGGGCACGCCCGGGCGCGGCTCCGGCGTCTACATCGCCAGGAGCGGCGCGCGCGTGCTGGTCGCCAACATCATGGGCCGGGTGTTCATGCATCCCGAACTCGACGATCCCTTCCAGGCCGGCGAACGCGAGCTTGCCGCCTGTCCGCTCGGCGAGCAGGCGGATGCCGTGATCATCGACTTCCACGCCGAGGCGACCTCGGAAAAGATGTGCTTCGCGCATTTCGTCGACGGCCGTGCCAGCCTCGTCGTCGGCACCCATACCCACCAGCCGACCGGCGATCACCAGATCCTCAATGGCGGCACCGGTTATATGTCCGACGCCGGCATGTGCGGCGACTATGATTCCTCGCTCGGCATGGACAAGGAGGAGCCGCTCAACCGGTTCCTGTCGAAAGTGCCGAAAGGCCGCTTCGAAGCGGCGACCGGACCGGCGACCTTGTGCGGCGTCGGCGTCGATATTTCCGACCGCACCGGGCTGACCGAGCGGATCGCGCCGTTTCGTCGCGGCCCGCGGCTGGAGGAAACCGCACCGTCCTTCTGGTCATGACATTGATATAGGCACGCTTAGTACCTAACTGCCGGCGACACTGCTCTAGATCGTTAAAAGAGGGGACGACCTCCATGCAGCTCATCGAATTCCTGGCGCCGCATTTTCAATTTGTGTCCGATCCAACCGCCTGGGTCGCGCTGCTGACGCTGATTGTGCTCGAGGTCGTGCTCGGCATCGACAATCTGATCTTCATCTCGATCCTGACCAACAAGCTGCCGGAAGCACAACGGGCCCGTGCCCGCCGGCTCGGCATCTCGGCGGCGCTGATCATGCGGCTGGTGCTGCTGGCCACCATTTCGATCATCGTCCAGCTGACCACGCCGGTATTCACGGCCTTCGGCCATGGTTTTTCCTGGCGCGACCTGATCCTGATCGCCGGCGGCCTGTTCCTGGTCTGGAAGGCGACCAAGGAGATCCATCACACGGTCGATCCCGACGACCACAAGGATACGATGATGGGCGAGACGCTGCAGATCAGCCTCGCCGGCGCGATCTTCCAGATCCTGCTGCTCGACCTGGTCTTCTCGATCGATTCGATCATCACCGCCGTCGGCATGACCGACGAGATCGCCATCATGTACATCGCCGTGATCGTGGCGGTGAGCGTGATGATGCTGGCGGCCGGGCCGCTGGCCAACTTCATCGCCAAAAACCCGAGCATTGTCATGCTGGCGCTGGGCTTCCTTTTGATGATCGGCATGACACTGATCGCCGACGGCATGGGCTACCATGTGCCCAAGGGCTACATCTATGCGGCGATGGGCTTTTCGGCATTGGTCGAGGGGCTCAACATGCTGGCGCGGCGGCGCAAGAAGCCGGGCGGCGGGCATTGAGGCAAGAGCAGCAGGGTGGTCGCCCTTGCACAGACCAGTCATGCGAGATTGATCTGCCAGGAGACCCCGAACCTGTCGTTTAGCCATGCGAAACGGCGGCTGAAGCCGTAATTGTCCGATGGCATCAGGAACGCGCCATCCTTGCCCAGCGTCTCGACAATTCGGTTCAGTTCATCCTCGGAGGAACAGTCCACATACAGCGACACCGATGGCGTGAAGGTGAATGCATGGTGGACGGGGCTGTTGAAGACCATGACTTCCAGGCCGGCGATCGACACCCGCGCTAGTTTGACCGTTCCTTGCGGACCGTCTTCGCCGGGGCCGTAATTCGTGACGTCGAGGACGCTGCTGCCGGGAATGGTCTCGCAATAGAGGGTCATTGCCTCTTCGGCCTTGCCCTCGAACATCAGGAATGGCGTTACTTTCTTCATCGCAAAGGCCTCCTCTTCCTTCTGGTTGCTCAGATGTCGGGTCGCTCAAACATTGGTCTCGTTGGCGGGTTCGCCTTTCATCTCGCTGCGGTAGTAACCGTCGCGCAAATTGATGCCGTACTCGACATAGGCCTTCATGCAGGCCAGCATCTGCGACCAGCCCTCGCAATTGAGGTAGGACTTCTTCAGGCCGACCGCGCCTTCCTGCCAGCCGCTCTCGGCGATGGTGACGAAGGTGCCGCCATCGTCCAGCGGTTCGAAGTTCATCTCGATGCGGGTTTTGTAGGCCGGCTTGCCGTCCTCATCGGTGGCATCCCAGCGCAGCACGATGCGGCGGTCCTTGACCACTTCGTCGACCTCAACCGGCACCTTGCCCCACCAGACGACGCCGGCGCCGGCTTCCAGCGGGGCGCTGGCGCCGCCGATCGTGGTGAAATAGCCGCTCAGTTTCTTCGGATTGACGACTGCGTCGAAGACGTCGGCGACCGGCTTGCCGATGCGTCCGGAAACACTGAATCCAAGTGACATATCCACAGCTCCTTCCCTTGATCGGTCCAAAGATACGTTATATAAACATAACATGTCAAGCAGATCGCAAGACGACAATGTTTTCAAGGCGCTGGCGCATCCGCGCCGGCGCGAAATGCTGGATCAGCTGAAGGACGCGCCGAAGACGACCGGCATGCTGTGCGAGGCCTTTCCCGATATCGATCGCTGCACGGTCATGCTGCATCTGAAGGTGCTGGAGGAGGCCGACCTGATCGTTGCGCGGCGCGACGGCCGCGAGCGCTGGAACCATCTCAACGCGCTGCCGATCAAGCAGATCCACGACCGCTGGATCAGCCAGTATGCCGGCCATGCGCTCAGCATCATCGACCGACTGAAGTCGGACCTCGAGGCGTGAGCGGCCGCAGCAGGTCACGTCTTGCGCCGCATGCGCGGTGCGGCTGGACGAATTGAGCCGATTTATCTATAAGCCGGCCATTCCGACAGAGAACGCCGTGCTTCCAAGAGGTGCACCTGGGACGCTCTGAAATTTTGAATTCGGGCATTGCGGAAGACGAGGTCAGATCACTTCGCTTCGCGATGCTCTAGCCGAGAAGACGACAGGGGTGCCATGGCTGGCCATTCACAGTTCAAGAACATCATGCACCGCAAGGGCCGCCAGGATGCGGTGCGGTCTAAAATGTTTTCCAAGCTGGCGCGCGAAATCACCGTCGCCGCCAAGAGCGGGACGCCCGATCCATCGATGAACCCGCGCTTGCGCCTGGCGATCCAGAACGCCAAGGCGGTGTCGATGCCGAAGGACAACATCCAGCGCGCCGTCAACAAGGCCTCGATGGGCGATGCCGAGAATTACGAAGCCGTGCGCTATGAGGGCTATGGCCCGGGCGGCGTCGCTGTCATTGTCGAGGCGCTGACCGACAACCGCAACCGCTCGGCGTCCAATGTGCGTGCTGCCTTCACCAAGGCCGGCGGCGCGATGGGCGAAACGGGCTCGGTTTCCTTCATGTGGGACCGCGTCGGCGAGATCTATTATCCGGCATCGGCCGGCAGCGCCGACAAGGTCATGGAAGCGGCAATCGAAGCCGGCGCCGACGACGTGGAAACCGACGAGGAAGGCCACACCATCTATTGCGCCTTCGAGAATCTCGGTGAGGTGTCGAAGGCTCTGGAAACCTCGCTCGGCGAGGCAGAATCGGTGAAGCTGATCTGGCGGCCGCAGAACAACGTTCCGGTCGACGAGGAGCGGGCACAGTCGCTGATGAAACTGGTCGCCACGCTCGAGGACGACGACGACGTGCAGAGCGTCTACGCCAACTTCGAAGTCGACGACGAGACCATGGCCAAGCTCAGCGCGGCATGAGCGGAGCTCAGCCCGGCATGAGCGAGAGAGTGCTCCCCGCCATCCGCATCACCTACTGCACGCAGTGCCAATGGCTGTTGCGCGCCGGCTGGATGGCGCAGGAGCTGCTGTCGACCTTCGGCACGGACCTCGGCGAAGTAACGCTGGTGCCGGGCACCGGCGGCATCTTCACCATTTCCTGCAATGACGTGCTTGTCTGGGATCGCAAGCGCGACGGCGGTTTTCCGGACGCGGCCAAGCTGAAGCAACTGGTCCGCGATGTCATTGATCCGGACCGCGACCTCGGTCATTCCGATCGGAAGACAAAGGCGTAGAGGCCGCCGGCGCTGCCGTCACTTGCGTCGCCACGCTCCGAAGGCGGCGCCAATCGCAATACCCGCGGCGACGCCCATCGGAAGGTCATCCAGAGCGGTGCCGACCGCGGCACCGACACCAACTCCGATTGCCATGCCGAAGGCCATATTCGAATATTGATCCTTCATCGGTGGCTCCATCCATCCTTTTCAACGCGCGGCGAACCAGAAGGATGCCAGCGCGGCTATGCCGCTGATGGTGCGGACATGGTTCCACATCACCCACTCGTCGAGGTAGCGCGACCACAGGCTTGCGCCATTGCTGCTGGCCGGATCGAGGGCGGCGAGCGCATCGTTGAGCGGGACGTTGAAGATCATCGTCACCACCACGATGCCGATGAGATAGAGCAGGCTGCCGGCAACCAGCCAGAGCGAGCCTGGCTGGTTCCAGCCGATCACCGCACCGATGGCGACAACGATGCAGACGAGAGCCGTGCCGAACAGTGCTGTCATGAACAGCGGCGTCACCGCTGTGACGTTGATGGAATTCATCGCGGCAATGCCGCTTGCGGCTGGCATGCGGGCGAGGCCCGGCATGACGAAGCTGGAGAAAGCAAAGAAGACGCCGCCGACGACGCCTGAGCCAAGTGCGGCAATGAAGATGAGAGTGGGAAGAAGTTTCGCGATCATGTCAGTTGCTCCAGATGCCCATTGTGCTTTCCTCCGCATAAACGTGATTAATCCTCACATTTGCAAAACGTGATAAACCCTCGTATTTTTCGAGTCAAGTGATTTTGGCGGCATTTGGAGTCAGGTATGGAAGACGCGGCAACCCCCGTTTCCGCACAGAAGCAGGCTGCTTCACCGCGTCGGGCGCCGAGCCAGCAGCGCAGCCGCGAGCGGGTCGAGCGCATGCTGGCGGCTGCCTCGGCGCTGATCGCCGAGCAAGGCAGCGATGCCATGCGCATGGGTGAGGTGGCGGAGCGCGCTGGGGTGTCGATCGGGTCGCTCTACCAGTTCTTTCCGGACAAGCGGGCGATCATCTGGGCGCTGGCCGAGCGCTACACCGCCGAAAGCCAGTCCTGCATTTCGGCAGCACTGGCTGGCATCAGCGACGCCGAAGGCCTGCAGTCCGCGTTTTCAGAGTTGGTCGACATCTATTACCGGCTGTTCCTGGCCGAGCCGGTGATCCGCGACATCTGGTCGGGCACGCAGGCTGACAAGGCGCTGCGCCAGCTCGAACTCGCCGACAGCCGTGCCAACGCCGAATTCCTCAGCGCGGTGCTGAAACGGCTGCGGCCGGCAGCCGATCCGGCGACACTGGAAACCACGGCGTTTCTGGTCTGGCAGATGGGCGAGGCCGCCATGCGGCTGGCGATCTCGGTTGAGCGGCAGGAGGGCGACAGGCTGGTCGCCGCCTACAAGCGCATGGCGTTAAGGGAATTGCTGGCCGAGTAGGACCGCGCCGCAACAAAAAACCCGCCACAGGGCGGGTTTTCGATCTGTGAAAGCTCGTTTGGCTTAAGTTCTTACTTGATGCAAGTCGTTATCCCAAAACCGCTTCGCACTTTTGGGCGACATGCAATTAGATGCCGAAACCTTCGAAACGCTTCTTGAACTTCGACAGGCGGCCGCCGCGGTCGAGCAGGGTCTGCTGGCCGCCGGTCCAAGCCGGGTGGGTGGTCGGGTCGATATCGAGGTTCATCGTATCGCCTTCCTTGCCCCAGGTCGAACGGGTCGTGTATTCGGTGCCATCGGTCATGACGACCTTGATGGTGTGGTAATCGGGATGGATGTCGGTCTTCATGGTTCGGTTCCTGGCTTGCCGGCGCTGGCGACGGGCATAAGCCTGCGTCGATGCGCCCCTTTTTAAAACTCGAAGCCGCAGCTATTGAGGAGCCACGGCTTCTAAAACGGTCGGCGAGCCTATACATCAGCCGGAATTGAATCACAAGGCCGCGGCAAGCGCATATTGAGGCGCAGACCCCAAGGACGGCTGGAGGAAACATCGGGATGGCGCAAATCACCAGCGCAGACGAGCGCCGGCGTTCGCTCAAGCCGCTCAGGCGCCTGTTCCCCTACATCACGCACTACCGCACGCTGGTCGTCGGCGCCATTATCTCGCTGGTTATCGCGGCGGCAACCACGTTGGCGCTGCCGCTGGCGGTGCGTCGCATGATCGATCATGGCTTCTCGTCGTCCAGCACGACCTTCATTGCCGAATATTTCGCAGCGCTGGTGGCTATGGCCGCCCTGCTGGCGGCAGCATCGGCCGGCCGCTACTATTTCGTCATCACGCTGGGCGAGCGCGTCGTCGCCGATATCAGGCGCGATGTGTTTGCCCATGTGACGACGCTGTCGCCTGCCTTCTTCGACACCGCCCAGTCGGGCGAGATCGTGTCGCGGCTTGCCGCCGACACGACGCAGGTCAAGTCGGCGGTCGGAGCGACGGCCTCGGTGGCGCTGCGCAATGTCATCCTCGGCCTTGGCGCGGTGGGGATGATGGTCATCACCAGCCCGAAACTGTCCGGCCTGGTCATCGCGGCAATACCCGTGATCGTGCTGCCGCTGGTCGCCTTCGGCCGTTCGGTGCGGCGCAAATCACGTCAGGCGCAGGATACGCTGGCCGATGCCACCGCCTATGCCAGCGAGCAGATCGGCGCGGTGCGCACGCTGCAGGCCTTCACCAATGAGAAGCTGGTCACCGGGCATTTCTCGGCTGCGGTGGAAGCTGCTTTCGAGGCGGCACGCTCCTCGATCTTCGCGCGCTCCTTCTTAACCTTCTTCGCCATTTTCACCAT
>NZ_RZRA01000730.1:0-2977 GCF_003998945.1 Mesorhizobium sp. M7A.F.Ca.CA.003.01.2.1
GCGCCGGCCTTGGCCGCGGCCGGTGATGGCACCTCGCCCATCACCGACCCGATCGCCAGCGCCTGGTATCGCGCCGAAGTCCTGCCGGTTCATCTCGGGCGGTTGCTGCTCGCATAATATTTGTTCGGGGGCGCGCGTCTGTCCGCTGGTTCGGGCAGGCGCGCTGGGAGGAAAACATGGCAAAGGTTCCGGTTCAATTCACGCTCAACGGCTCGGAAAAGGCCGAATTCATCGACAGCGGCACGACGCTGCTTCAGGCGCTGCGCGACAAGATCGGCGACACCTCGCCGAAGGGCGGCTGTCATCAGGGCACCTGCGGCGCCTGTTCTGTCATCATAGACGGCGAACTCCGGCTCTCCTGCCTGACGTTGGCCGAGACCTGCAATGGCGCCGTCATCAGCACGACATCAGGGCTTTCGGAAAGCGGCGTGCTGCACCCGCTGCAGCGCGCCTTTCTCGACACGTTCGCCACGCAATGCGGCTTCTGCACGCCGGGCATGATCATGGCGGCCAAGGTGCTGCTCGACCACACGCCCAATCCCAGCCGCGACGAGGTGGTCGAGGCGCTGTCGGGCAACATCTGCCGCTGCACCGGTTACGAGCCGATCATCCAGGCGGTGCTGACCGCCGCCCGCGCCAATTCGCAGAACGCGGCCTGAAGGGTCCAAAACAATGGAACTGCGCAAGAACTACTTCGCCGATGTCCGCAAGGACGATCTGCACGAGATCGGCCAGCCCCGGCCGCGCTCGGATTCGCCCGGCCATGTCACCGGCAAGACCGCCTTTTTCGCCGACCGCAACTTTCCCGGCATGCTGCACCTGAAGATGGTGCGCAGCCCGCATCACCATGCCCGCATCGGTTCGATCGACACCTCAGAGGCGGAAAAACATCCGGGCGTGGTGAAAATTCTGACCGCCAAGGACGTACCGCACAATGTCTACACCATCCTGATCCTGATCCAGATCGGGCCGGAGGACGAGACGGTGCTTGCCGACGGCAAGGTGCGCTGGAAGGGCGAGGCCGTGGTGGCGGTGCTGGCCGAAACCGAGCGCGCGGCACAAGAGGCCGCAGCCAAGGTCAAGGTCGACTATGAGGTGCTGCCGGCCGTCTTCGACATGGAAGAGGCGCTGAAACCCGACGCGCCGCTGGTCAACGAATATCACGGCCAGAATTATTACCTCTATGATAGCGGCGAGTGCCGCAAGGTGCGCTTCGGCGATGTCGAGGCGGGCTTCGCCGGCGCCGACCACATACTGGAGCAGAGCTACCAGTCTTCGCCGATCGAGCACGCGCCGACCGAGACCACCGGCTGCGTGGTGGCGCCCGAGGGCAATGACCGCTTCACCTGCTATACCAACACGCAGGCGATGTTCTTCACGCTCGACAACACCTCGATCATCCTGCAGATGCCGGGCAGCAAATTGCATTTCGTCGGCGGCACAGTCGGTGGCGGTTTTGGCGGCAAGGTCGACGTCATCGTCGAGCCGATCGCCATCCTCGGCGCAAAACTAACAGGACGACCAGTCTGTTTTATCTACAGCCGCGAGGAGGAGATGCAGATCTCGTCGCCGCGCGCCGCTGAAAAGGTCGTCATCAAGGACGGCGTCATGAAAGATGGCCGCATCGTCGCGCGCAAGGTCACCGGATACACCGATGCCGGCGCCTATTCGCGCCACTCGCCCTACGGCGCGCAGAAGGGCGCGGGGCATTATCCCGGCCCCTACACTATTCCGAACGTCTGGATCGACACCTATTGCGTCTACACCAACCGCACGCCGTCGTCGGCCATGCGCGGCTTCGGCGTCACCATCGGCGATTTCGCGCTGGAGGTGCAGATGGACAAGCTGGCGCGCCTGATCGGCATGGACCCGCTCGAATTCCGCTTCATCAACGCCTATCGCGACGGTGATATGAAAGCGCACCGCCAGCCGACAGAGGGCGCCGCGCTGATCGAATGCATGCAGGAAGCCTCGCGCGCCGCCAACTGGCCGGTGGCGGAAAAGTACCTGGCGATGTCCTCCTATACGAAGGGAGCTTGAGATGGCGATCAGGCGTGGGCGCGGCGTTGCCGCGATCAACTATCCCACCGGTATGAACCTCGGCGGTGACCCGACGCAGGCACTGGTGCACTCGACGCCAACAGGCAATTTCATGGTGACATTGTCCTCCGTCGATCTCGGCCAGGGCATGAAGCAGATCATGGCGCAGATCTGCGCCGAGACCATCGGCGTGCCGACAGACCGCGTCGTCGTCGACACCGCCGACACCGACACCGGCCCGCACTGCATGGGCACCTTCGCCTCGCGCGGTACGCACCGCGCCGGCAACGCCGTCATCCAGGCGGCAAGGGAAGCGCGGCAGGTGATGCTGGAAGTGGCCGCCGAGGAACTGGAGGTGAACGCCTCCGACCTCGAGACCGACGGCCAGGGCAACATACTGGTCAAAGGCGCGCCGCAAAAATCGATCTCGATCTTCGATGTCGCGCTGTCGGCGCATTTCAAGCGCGGTCGCTCGATCTCGGGCCGCGGCATGTTCCTGATTCCGCGCTCTTATCCGGAGAAAGAGACTGGCGCGATGAAGCCATCGACCTGCTACGCGCATGCCTGCACCGTGGCCGAGGTCGAGGTCGACGACGAGACCGGCGCGGTCACCGTGCTGACTGTGAAGAACGTCTTCGAGATCGGCCGCGCGCTGAACCCGAAAATGGTCGAACAGCAACTGGTCGGCGGTTCGTGGATGGGCATCAGCCATGCGCTCTACGAGACGACCGAGCCCTATTATCCCAACCGCGACCATGGCGGCACGGACTTCAACCAGTATCTGATGCCCGGCCCCGGCGACCTCGCCGAGACCGAGATCATCGTGCTGGAGCGTCCATCGGCGGACGGGCCATACGGTGCCAAGGGGCCGGGCGAAATGTGCGCCAACCCGCAGATCCCGGCGGTCGCCAATGCCGTCTTCGACGCCGTCGGCGTG
>NZ_RZRA01000731.1:0-2976 GCF_003998945.1 Mesorhizobium sp. M7A.F.Ca.CA.003.01.2.1
GCCGTACGAAGTGGAAGAGAATTTCGAGGCCGATGGCGCCTGCCGCTCGCGCATCGTCCGGAAGAGCCGCGTCGGCATGGCCAGCGGCCGCAACTACGTTGCCGGCTTCCTGTTCGACATTTCCGACATGAAGCGCCGCGAGACGGAGGCGCAGGACGCACGCAAGCATCTCGCCAGCGTGCTGGAATCCTTGCCGGCCGCCGTGATCATCTACGATCGCGACGACAGGTTCGTTTTCGCCAACCGCAAGATCCAGGATACGCTGCCGGCCTTGAAGCCGGCGTGGCAGCCCGGCTGTACATTCCGCGAAGCACTCGTGCTGGGTCATGCGAACGGCTATTTCCGCAGCAGCGGCGATCCGCAAATCGACCAGCTCTACGACAGCGATCATGACCGCTGGCTGGACGCGATCCTCGCCCGCTACCGCTTGCCCAGTTCCTCCTACGAGCGTCACAATCCCGATGGCCGCTGGTATCAGGTCTACGACATGCGGACCGACGACGGCACCTTCATCGGCGTTCGCGTCGACATCTCCGAGATCAAGAGCCGCGAGGCGGCATTGCGCGATTCCATGCGCCAGATCGACCTGTTCCGGCATGTGATGGACGAGTTGCCGGTGGCCGCCTTCATCAAGGCGCAGGACCTGAGCATCGAATTCGTCAACAAGGCCTGGTGCGCGATCACCGGCTTGGCCAAGGAGGATGTCATCGGCCGCACCGACCGGCAGTTGTTCGGCGCGCAGGACGCGGATGGCTACAGCCATGACGACACGCAAGTCGCCGTGACGGGCGTCGTCAAGGAGGTCGAGGAACCCGTCACCCATCGCGACGGCACGGTTCGGCAGTTGATGACCCGCAAGAGCCGCCTGGTGGCGCTGGACGGGTCGGTGCATCTGGTCGGTTCGAGCACCGACATCACCGACGTCAAGGCACGCGAGCGTGCGCTGGAAGAAAGCATGCGCGAGAACGAGGTGTTCCGCAGCCTGATCGACAATGTGCCGGTATCGATCTACGCCAAGCGCTCCGATCTCAGGCAGTTCTATGTCAACAAGGGTTGGTGCGATCTGACGGGCTTCAGCAAGGAAGAGGCCATCGGCAAGACCGACATCGAGATTTTCGGGCCGGATGGCGAGGCCTTCGTCAATGGCGACCTCGCCGTGCTGCGCACCGGCGAAACTCAGGAGGTCGAAGAGACGGTCACGCTGGCCGACGGCAGCGTCAGGCATCAATTCGCCCGCAAAGGCGCGATGATCGCCTCCGACGGTTCGCTCTACCTGATCGGCTCGACCACCGACATCACCGAGCTGAAGATGCGGGAGGCCGAACTGCGCGAGGCGCGTCAGCGCGCCGTGCTCGCCGACCGCGCCAAGTCGGAATTCCTCGCCAATATGAGCCATGAGATACGCACGCCGATGAACGGCGTGCTCGGCATGGCCGAACTGCTGGCCAAATCGGACCTCGACCCGAAGCAGAAGACGTTTACCGACATCATCGTGAAGTCGGGCAATGCGCTGCTCACCATCATCAACGACATACTGGATTTCTCCAAGATCGATGCCGGTCAGTTGGTGCTCGATCCGGCGCCCTTCAATCTGGCCGAGGCGATCGAGGACGTGGCGACGCTGGTGTCGACGCGCGCCAAGGAGAAGGACCTCGAGCTGATCGTACGTGTCGAGCCTCGGCTCGAGAGCCTATTCATCGGCGATGTCGGCCGCATCAGGCAGATCGTCACCAACCTGCTCGGCAATGCGGTGAAATTCACCGATGAGGGCCATGTGCTGGTCGACGTCACCGGCGAGAGGGTTCCAGCCGGAACGAAGCTCACCATTTCGGTCACCGATACGGGCATCGGTATCCCCGAGGAAAAACTGAAACTGGTCTTCGAGAAATTCAGCCAGGTCGACACTTCATCGACGCGGCGGCACGAGGGGACCGGCCTCGGCCTCGCCATCACCTCGCGGCTCGTCGAGCTGATGGGCGGCGACATCGGGGTCGAAAGCGCCGAAGGCAAGGGTTCGACGTTCTGGTTCTCGGTGACGCTGCCGAGGGCCGGACAGCAAAACGGGCAACGCATCATGCCGATCGACGTGACCGGCGCGCGTGTCCTGATCGTCGACGACAATGCCGTCAACAGGGCGATCCTGACCGAGCAGATGACATCATGGACGTTCGATTCCTGCGCGGCCGAAAGCGGCGCCGAAGGCCTCAAGGTGCTGATCGCCGCAGCCGCCTATGGCGTGCCGGTCGATTGCGTCGTGCTCGACTACCAGATGCCTGAAATGAGCGGCGCCGAAATGGCGCGGATCGTGCGCAACACCGCTGGCCTTGCCGGAACGCCGATCATCATGCTGACCTCGGTCGACCAGTCGCTCGCCAACACCAGCTATCGCGATCTCGGCATCGATGCCCAGTTGATCAAGCCGGCGCGCTCTTCGGTGCTGCTGGAAACGCTGGTCGCCACCATCCAGCGGCATCGCCACAACACTGGCGGCAGCGACGCGCAGCCGCTCGCGGCCGACGTCGCTGCGAGCAATGTGACGCGGCCGCAGCCCTCGGCACCGTCCGAACAGCGGGCGCTGCTGCAGCCGCCTTCGATTCGCCCCCGGCCACCGGTGGCGGCTGGTGGCGACAGGCTGGACATACTGGTGGCCGAGGACAATGAGGTAAACCAGATGGTGTTCACCCAGATTCTCGGCGAGACCGGTTATGGTTTCGAGATCGTCGGCAATGGCCGCAAGGCGCTCGATGCCTTCGGCCGGCTCAACCCGTGCATGATCCTGATGGATGTCTCCATGCCGGAGATGAACGGTCTCGAAGCGACCGCCGCCATTCGCCGGCTGGAGGAAGAAACCGGCACGCATGTGCCGATCGTCGGCGTCACCGCGCATGCGCTGAAGGGCGACCGCGAGCGCTGCCTGGAGGCAGGCATGGACGACTATCTGCCCAAGCCGATCAGTCCCCGGGCGCTGCTCGAGAA
>NZ_RZRA01000732.1:0-2974 GCF_003998945.1 Mesorhizobium sp. M7A.F.Ca.CA.003.01.2.1
CATGTACACGCTGGCCGAACTGAAGACATGCCGGCTGGTGGTCGAGGGCACCGGTGCGGCGACAAGTGAAACAGTCTCGACGCTGCACGAGATGCTGATGGCGACCAGAAACCGCATCCTCATCAACCTCGACAACAAGCTCGACGTCGGCGCCCTCCCGGGCATGATTGCGGTCGCTCGCGGTCTCGGCATGGCCGAACAGGTCATCGTCAAGGAGAACCTGTGGAATTCACAACGGATTTCCACGGTCAAGGCCGCCATGGAGACCATTGGCGGCGGCTTCCAGTTCATGCCGATCATCGCCGATGACGCGGTGCATGACGCCGGTTTCGCCGGGACGGTCGACCGCGCCTTCTCGCCGCGCGCGATCGAGTTGATCAACTGGCGGGCAGGCGCCGAGACGCTGACCGAGACGGGCGGGCCGCTGTTCAGCACGCGCATGCGCGCGGCCGCAGTCAGGGGCAACTGGCACATCTGGGCCGACACCTACGCCATCGCCAACAAACCGGGCGGCTTCCTCGCCGGCGGCCGCGGCGACGAACTGGCGGTGCAGGCCAGCCTGCCGCGCGAAAGCTGGGGTTTCTGGGCCGATCGCGGCGCCACCATCATCCAGACCGACGAGCCGAAGGCGGCAATCGACTGGCTGGCCGCGAATGGTTTTCGCGTGCCTTATGCCGACGAGGCGCGGCCGGTTGAGCCGGCGAATACGGCGAGCATCAATTAAGCGGCGGCTGACGCTGCCAATCTCCCTCACGAGGGGGGAGATTGGTTAGCTTCAAGCCGCTAGCGCCACGCCGTCCAGTTCGCTAAGCGCATCCTGTGGCAATTCCAGTTCAGCCGCAGCGAGGTTCTCCCCGAGATGCCCGACCGACGATGTGCCGGGGATCAGCAGGATGTTGGGCGCGCGGCGCAGCAGCCAGGCGAGCGCGACCTGCATTGGCGTGGCGCCGAGGCGCGCCGCGATTTCCGACAGGGTGGAGGATTGCAGCGGGTTGAAGCCGCCGAGCGGGAAGAACGGCACATAGGCGATGCCATCGCGGGCAAGATCGTCGATCAGGGCATCGTCGCCGCGATGCGCCAGATTGTACTGGTTCTGCACGCAGACGATCTCGGCGATCCCCCGTCCTTGCGCGATCTGCGCCGGCGTCACGTTGCTCAGCCCGATGTGCCTGACCAGACCCTGTTGTTGGAGCTCGGCCAGCACGGTAAGCGGCGCTTCGATCGATCCTTCGGCGGGGCCATGGGTATCGAACATGATGCGTAGGTTGACGACGTCGAGCACCTCGAGCCCGAGATTGCTGAGATTGTCGTGTACCGCCTGGGTGAGCGCTTCCGCGGAAAAGGCCGGCAGCCACGATCCATCCGCGCCGCGCCGGGCACCGATCTTGGTGACGATGACGAGATCTTGGGGGTAGGGCGCCAGCGCCTCGCGGATCAGCCGGTTGGTGACGTGCGGACCGTAGAAGTCGCTGGTATCGATATGGTCGACGCCTTGCGCAATCGCCTCGCGCAGCACGGCCAATGCCGCGTCATGATCCTTGGGCGGCCCGAACACGCCGGGTCCCGCGAGTTGCATGGCACCGTAGCCGAGCCGCTTCACGGTGCGGCTGCCAAGCTTGAAGGTGGCGGGGGCGAAGGTGCCGGATTGTTGGATGTTGGACATGATTGATCTCCTTGAGGAGGCAGAGATAGGCGCTGCCCAACCTCGTGATAATCCGGTACAATCCACACAGGCCGTGCGGAATGGCGAACAATGATGGACCTCAGCGATCTGAATGCTTTCGTGGCGGTGGCGCGCGCCGGCGGCTTTCGCGACGGCGCGCGTGCGAGCGGCGGCAGCGCCTCCGGCCTGAGTGAGGCGGTGCGTCGCCTGGAAGTGCAGCTCGGTGTCAGGCTGTTCAACCGCACGACGCGCAGCGTTGTCCCGACCGAGGCGGGCCTCAGCCTTCTGGAGCGGCTCGGCCCGGCGCTGTCGGAGGTGGAGGCGGCGCTGGACGTGGTGAACGGCTTTCGCGACAGGCCGGCTGGCTCGTTGCGTCTCAACGTGCCGGTCAGTGCTGCGCGGCTGATATTGCCCGATATCGTGCCGGGTTTCCTCGCCGCCTATCCCGGTATCCGGCTGGAGGTGATCGCCGACGAGAACTTCGTCGACGTGCTGGCGGCCGGCTGCGATGCCGGCATCCGCTATGACGAGCGGCTGGAGCAGGACATGATCGCGGTGCCGATCGGACCGCGCGTGCAGCGTTTCGCCACGGCCGCCAGCCCTGCCTATCTTGATCGCCATGGCCGCCCGCAACACCCGAGCGACCTGCTTGGCCACTCCTGCGTGCGTGGGCGCTTTGCCAGCGGTGCGATGCTGCCCTGGGAATTCGAGCGAGACGGCGAGGTGGTGCGGGTCGATCCGACAGGCCCCTTGATCGTGCGGATCGGCGGGGCGACGGATCTTGCCGTCGACGCGGCTATTGCCGGCACCGGCATCATCGGCCTCTTCGAGGGCTGGCTGCGCCCTTACTTCGACAGCGGCGCTCTTGAGCCCGTGCTCGAACCGTGGTGGCAGAGTTTTCCCGGACCGTTTCTCTATTATCCCGGCCGGCGCCTGGTTCCGGCCCCGCTGCGGGCGTTCATCGACTATATCAAGGGCGGCAAGGCCTGACCTGTTTCCGGCGCCGTCACCCCACCCGGCGCTCCGCGCCGACCTTCCCATTGAGGGGAGGTAGGGCGCCGCGCTCTTCTAGCTCCCCTTGATGGGAAGGTCGCGCCGTAGGCGTGGGTGGGGTGACTGCCGAGCCGCAAACAAAAAGGCCGCCCGGAGGCGGCCTTTTCGATTGTCTGAAGCTGCGAAGTGCTTAGCGCTTGGAAAACTGGAAGCTACGACGGGCCTTGGCCTTGCCGTACTTCTTGCGCTCGACGACGCGGCTGTCGCGGGTCAGGAAGCCGCCCTTCTTGAGCACGGCGCGCAGCGTCGGCTCGTAGT
>NZ_RZRA01000733.1:0-2967 GCF_003998945.1 Mesorhizobium sp. M7A.F.Ca.CA.003.01.2.1
CTCTTCTCCCTGCGGGGGTGAGGCGTGGTCCGCGCAGCGGGCGAAAAGCCAACTGCTTGGCTTTTCGAACAACGAACGCCCGGAGGGCGGTGGCCGCAAAGCGGCCGGATGAGGGGGCCGGCTCGGCCTCAGACAATGCCGCCCGAACCGCCAGCGACTGCAGGGCGTTCCGCTGCAACCTTGGCGCGGTAACCCGCCGCTCGATAGGCGGCGACCGGGTCGATGGCGCCGCCGGTCTTCAGCCGCGCCATGGCGAGGATCGGCTCGACATCGGTGCGGTAGGCCGCTTTCAGCGTCTGCGTCGCCATCAGCGCGTCATTGCTATCCTGAAAATCTTCCAACGCCTTGCGGTCGACCAGCAGCGCCTGCGCATAGGCGCGCTGCACCTCGACCGCCGATAGCATCAGGCTTTCGATCGGATCGGTGACGTTGTGGCTCTGGTCGAGCATGTGGGCCGGGTCGAACCCCTCGGCGCCGGAAAGTTCGGCGTCGACCAGTTCGTTGAAGACGAGAAACAGCCGGTAAGGATCGATCGAACCGGCATCGAGATCGTCGTCGCCATATTTCGAATCGTTGAAGTGGAAGCCGCCGAGTTTTTTGAACTGGATCAGCCGCGACACGATCATCTCGATGTTGACGTTTGGGGCATGGTGGCCGAGGTCGACGAGACAGAACGCCTTGTCGCCCAGCTCCTGCGCGATCATGTAGTTGGTGCCCCAGTCCTGCACGACGGTGGAATAGAAGGCCGGCTCGTACATCTTGTGCTCGCTGAACAGCTTCCAGTCGGCGGGCAGTCCGGCGTAGACCTCTTTCATGGCGTCGAGATAGCGCTCGAATGCCTTGGCGAAATTGACCTGGCCGGGAAAGTTCGAACCGTCGCCGATCCACACCGTCAGCGCCTTGGAGCCGAGCGTCTTGCCGATCTCGATGCATTCGAGATTGTGCTCGACCGCTTGCCGGCGCGTGCCGGCGTCGGCATGCGACAGCGAGCCGAATTTGTAGGAGAGCTTCTGGTCCTTGGCGTCGGAAAAGGTGTTGGAGTTCATGGCGTCGAAGCCGAGGCCAAAGCGCGAGGCCGCTTGCTTCAGCCGGTTCGGATCGGCCTTGTCCCACGGAATGTGCAGGGAAACGGTCGGCGTCGCCTGCGTCAATTGCTGGATGACGGCGCAATCCTCGATCTTGTCGAAGATATCGCGTGGCTCGCCGGCACCGGGAAAGCGGGCAAAGCGCGTGCCGCCGGTGCCGACGCCCCAGGACGGGATCGCCACCGCGAATTTCTCGACCTTGTCTCTGATAGCGTCGATGGCGATGCCGCGACGGTCGAGCCGCTCGCCGAGCGAGGCGTAGTCGCGCTCGAGGTTTGCCTTGCGCGCGGCGTTGTCCTTGTCGACGAGGTCGGCGGAGATGATGTGTTCCATCGTCCCCTCCGCTCAGCGCGTGAACGACTGGGCGTTGCCCGCGTCGACATTGATGATGTTGCCGGTCGACTTGGCCGACATGTCGGACGCCAGGAAATAGATCGCCTCTGCGATGTCTTCCGGGAAGACCGAGCGCTTCAGCATCGAACGCGAGCGATAGTGCTCCTCCAGATCGTCGGTCGACATCTTGTAGGCGGCGGCGCGCTGTTCCTTCCACTCGCCGGTCCAGATCTTCGAGCCGCGCAGCACCGCGTCCGGGTTGACGACATTGACCCTGATCTGCGCCTCCGCGCCCTCCAGCGCCAGGCAGCGGGCGAGATGGATCTCGGCAGCCTTGGCGGTGCAATAGGCGGCGGCGTTCGGCGATGCGGCAAGGCCGTTCTTGGAGGCGACGAAGACGACGTTGCCGCCAATCTTCTGCGCGCGGAACAGCCGGAACGCTTCCCGCGAGACCAGGAAATAACCGGTCGACAGGATGTCCATGTTCTTGTTCCACAGCGCCAGCGTCGTCTCCTCGATCGGCGCCGAGGAGGCCAGCCCTGCATTCGATACCAGAATGTCGATGCCGCCGAACTCGACCGCTGTCTCGGCAAAGCCCGAAATGACCTGCTCCTCCGAGGTGACATTGATCAGCACCGGCCGCACGAAGTCCCTGCCGTAGACTTTCGCCAGTTCGTCATTGGCGCTGGCCAGTGCTGTCTCGTCGATGTCGGCCAGCACCACGCAGGCGCCTTCGCGCAGCAGGCGGTTGGCCGTGGCGCGGCCGATGCCGCCGGCGCCACCCGTGACCAGGGCGATCTGGCCGGCAAGCGACTTCGGCTTCGGCATACGCTGCAGCTTCAGGTCTTCGAGCAGCCAGTACTCGATGTCGAAGGCTTCCTGTGCAGGCAGGCCGACATAAGACGACACGGTGGAGGCGCCGCGCATGACGTTGATGGCGTTGACATAGAATTCGCCCGAGATGCGCGCCGTCGCCTTGTCGCCGGCGAAGGTGAACATGCCGACGCCGGGCATCAGGTAGACGACGGCATTGGGATCGCGGATGGCGGGCGAGTCCGGATGCTTGCAGCTGTCGTAATAGGCCTGGTAGCCAACGCGATATTCGGCGATGTCGTCGGCAAGACGCGCGATGACGGCATCGACATCGGGCTTTGCCGGATCGAATTCGATGACCAGCGGGCGGATCTTGGTGCGCAGGAAATGGTCGGGGCATGAGGTGCCGAGTGCCGCCAGCGGGCGCAGATCCCTGGAGTTGACGAATTCGAGCACAGCAGTGGAATCGTCGAAATGGCCTGTTTTGTGGCTCCTTTCCGAGATCAGGCCGCGAATCCTCGGCATCAGTTTGGCCGCGATGGCACGGCGCTCAGTGGCGTCGAGCGACTTGACCGCTTCACCGCCGAAGATAGCGACACCCTCGGAGCGGCGCTCGAACCATTCGATCGCCTGGTTGATCACTGAGATCGTCGTCTCGTAGCATTCCCTGGGGGTGTCGCCCCAGGTGAACAGGCCGTGGCTTTCCAGGATGACGCACTTGGCGGCTGGGTGTTCG
>NZ_RZRA01000734.1:0-2965 GCF_003998945.1 Mesorhizobium sp. M7A.F.Ca.CA.003.01.2.1
CCCTCTGGTTGGCCCCGTTGTTCTTGGTCTCCGCAAACGCCAGCGGCGTTCCGGAGGCAAAGCCGATGGCGACGGGTTCACCCGGCTTGAAGAGGTTGCCGTGACCGATCAGGTGATCGGCTTTGGCCAGCAGCGTTCCGATGCCCTTGACCTCGATCGCGTATTCCGCCGTCGAGCCCAGGAATATCCGGTTGCGGACGATGCCCTTGAATGGGCCGCTTGCCTGGGCGCCGAGACTGAGCGATTCAGGACGCAGGCTGACCGAAACGACCTCGCCCTGCTGCAAAGCGGTCCGTTTGCGCGCCGCAATGACGGTGCCGTCGGCAAGCGCCACCTCCACCAGATCGCCCGAATGCCCGGCGACAGTACCGCTCAAGAGATTGGTCTTGCCGACGAAATCGGCAACAAACAGGTCGGCCGGTTCGTCATAGATCTCGCTCGGCTGCCCGAGCTGGACGATGCGACCGCCATTCATGACGCAGACGAAATCGCTCATCGACAGCGCTTCCTCCTGGTCGTGCGTGACCAGCACGAAGGTGATGCCGATCTCGCGCTGCAGGTTCTGCAGCTCGATCTGCATGTCGGTGCGCAGCTTCTTGTCGAGCGCCGCCAGCGGCTCATCGAGCAAGAGCACCGCCGGCTTGTTGACCAGGGCGCGGGCAAGCGCCACACGCTGCTGCTGGCCGCCCGACAGTTCGTGGATCTTGCGGCGGCCATAGCCGGCGAGCCGCACCATTTCGAGCGCCTCGCCCGCCCTTGAGGCGATCTCGCGCGAAGACAGCCTTGGCCGCGCCTGGCGCAGCCCATAGGCGACATTGTCCTCGACATCGAGATGCGGAAACAGCGCGTATTGCTGGAACACCATGTTGACCGGCCGCCGGTAGGGCGGCGTGCCGGCCATGTCCTGGCCGCGAATGAACACCTGGCCTTCGCTCGGCTGTTCGAAGCCGCCGATCATGCGCAGGCAGGTGGTCTTGCCGCAGCCGGAGGGACCGAGCAGCGCGACAAAGGCGGAGGGCGGGACAGCGAGATCGATGCCGCTGACCGCGGTCACCGCGCCATAGCGCTTGGTGACGCCGCGAAATTCGATGTCGGGCACTGCGGTCAAGGCTGATGGCTCCAGCAACAGGGCAATATCGGAACGCTACCAGAGCCAATGGCGGCTAGTATATACCTCTCAGGTGGTATATCTGATCTATTTTCTCGTTTAAGGGGGTATGCATTGTCCCGCAGCGACGAATACAGCCGGCTCGCCACGCTCGTCGCGACGACGCGGGAGACCAGCGGCGATCTCTTTGGCCAGGCGCTGGTCGAGTGGCTGCGGCAGCACGTTAGATTCGACCACTGCGTGATCTTCGGCTATCGCGGCGCCTCGCGCCCGCCGCTGCTGTTCGAGACCTTCTCGCCCACCGAGAGCCATGTGTTCGTCGCGCTCTATCAGGAAGGGCCGTATCTGCTCGATCCGTTCCATCACGCTGCGGTCGAGCGCAAGGAAGGGTTCTGGCGCATGCGCGAGCTGGCGCCGGACCGTTTCTATGCCAGCGAGTATTTCCGCTCCTATTACAGCCAGACCAGGCTGGCCGAGGAGGTCGGCTTCTTCGTGCCGCTGCCGGGCAAGGATGCGCTGGTGTTGTCGCTGATGCGGCTGCGCGCTTCAGGCCCTTTCGGCACCGCCGATGCCAGATTGCTGCGCGACATGGCTCCCGCGGTGATCAGCTTCATCAGGTTGCGCTGGCCTGCTCTTCCGGCCGACGAAACGGCGGAAGCGAAGCAGGACGAGACGGCCGCTATGGTCAACGAATTCGACCGCGCCCATATCTGGCAGAGCCTGTCGCTGACTCCGCGCGAAAAGCATGTCGTCGACCTGGTGTTGCAGGGGCATTCGACGGAGTCGATCGCCCGCGCCATGCGCATCGTGCCGGGAACCGTGAAAGTCCATCGCCGCAACATCTACCGCAAGCTCAAGATCAAGTCGCAGGCCGGCCTGTTCGCGCGCTTCGTCGAGATCATCGATGCACGGATCCGGTAGGCTCTCTAACCGCCGGCTTCCCACGACCCGGTCTCGGCCATCCGCTTCAGCAACGGCGCCGGCTTGAACACATCCTTGCCCGTCCGTTGATGCCAGTATTCGAGCCGCTCGATGATCCTGGCCGGACCTTCAAGGCCAACCCAGAACATCGGTCCGCCCTTGCCGATGGGAAAGCCGTAGCCATTGACCCAGACGACATCGATGTCGGACGCACGGGCCGCTATGCCTTCCTCCAGGATCTTGGCGCCCTCGTTGATCAGGGGGTAAAGCGTGCGCTCTACGATTTCCTCCGCACTGATCGCACGCGGTGCGATACCCTTCTCGGCGGCCTTGTCGCGGATCAGCGCTTCAACCTCGGGATCCGGCACTGGCGTGCGCGCGCCAGCCTCATAGAGGTAAAAACCCCGGCCGGTCTTCTGGCCGAAACGTCCTTGTTCGCACAGCGTGTCGGCGATCACGGCTTTCTGGCCGCGTGCCTTGCGGTTGCGCCAGCCAATATCGAGACCGGCGAGATCGCCCATTTGGAACGGCCCCATCGGCCAGCCGAAATCGGTGAACACCTGGTCGATCTGGCTGGGCGTTGCGCCTTCCAGAAGAAGCGCTTCCGATTCCGAGCCCCGCGCGGCAAGCATGCGGTTGCCGACGAAGCCGTGGCAGACGCCGACCACGACGGCCACCTTGCCGATCCGCCTCGCCAGGTCGACTGATGTCGCCAGCGCATCGGGCGCGGTCTTCTCGGCGCGCACGATCTCCAAGAGCTTCATGACATTGGCCGGCGAAAAGAAATGCAGGCCGAGCACATCCTGCGGCCGCGAGGTCGAGGCAGCGATTTCGTTGATGTCGAGATAGGAGGTGTTGGTGGCCAGGATCGCGCCGGGCTTCGCCACGGCTTCGAGCTTGCCGAACACTTCCTTCTTGACCGCCATGTCCTCGAAC
>NZ_RZRA01000735.1:0-2963 GCF_003998945.1 Mesorhizobium sp. M7A.F.Ca.CA.003.01.2.1
CTGCAGCACGATGATCTCATCGGCCGTGATCACCGTCGACAGGCGGTGAGCGATGACGATGGTGGTGCGGCCACGGCTGACCAGATCGAGCGCGGCCTGGATCTCCTGTTCGGTGTGGCTGTCGAGCGCCGAGGTCGCTTCGTCGAGCATCAGGATCGGCGGCGCCTTCAAAATGGTGCGGGCGATTGCCACGCGCTGCTTCTCGCCGCCCGAAAGTTTTAGCCCGCGTTCGCCGACCATCGACTTGTAGCCGTCAGGCAATCGCTCGATGAACGGGCCGATCTGAGCGAGTTCGGCCGCCTTGCGCATATCCTCCTCGCTGGCACCGATGCGGCCATAGCGGATGTTGTAGGCGATGGTGTCGTTGAACAGCACGGTGTCCTGCGGCACCATGCCGATCGCCCCGCGCAGGCTCTCCTGCGTCACGTCCCTGATATCCTGGCCATCGATCAGCACCTGGCCGCCCTGCACGTCGTAGAAGCGGAACAGAAGCCGCGAGATGGTCGACTTGCCGGCACCCGAAGGCCCGACAATGGCGACGGTCTTGCCGGCCGGCACCTCGAAGCTGATGCCCTTCAGGATCTTCCGGTTCGGGTCATAGGAGAAGTGCACGTCGCGGAACTCGACCTTGCCGGCGCTGACCGCGATTGGCCTGGCATCCGGCTTGTCGACGATCTCCTGCGGCACATCCAGCAGATCGAACATCTGCTCGATATCGGTGAGCCCCTGGCGGATTTCGCGGTAGATGAAGCCGATGAAATTGAGCGGCACCGACAGCTGCATCAGCATGGCGTTGATGAAGACGAAGTCACCGACCGTCTGCGTGCCGGCCTGCACTTCGAGCGCCGACATGCACATGACGATGACGGTGCCCAGGCCGAAGATGATGCCCTGCCCGAAATTCAACCAGCCAAGCGAGGTCCAGATGCGCGTCGCGGCGACCTCGTAGCGTGCCATGGAGCGGTCGAAGCGCTCGGCTTCCATGCCCTCATTGTTGAAATATTTCACCGTCTCGTAGTTGAGCAGCGAGTCGATTGCCTTGGTGTTGGCGTCGGTATCGCTGTCGTTCATGTCGCGGCGGATCGAGATGCGCCAGTCGCTGGCGCGGACCGTGAACCAGACATAGACCCAGACGGTGACCGCGACGACGACCACATATTTCCAGCCATAGGTGTAGGCGAAGATGCCCGTGGTCAGCGCGAATTCGAGGATGGTCGGCGCCGTGTTGAGCATGATGAAGCGCACGATCGTCTCGATGCCCTTGGTGCCGCGCTCGATGATGCGCGACAGGCCGCCGGTGCGGCGCTCGAGATGGAAGCGCAGCGACAGTTGGTGCATGTGAACGAAAGTACGGAAGGCGAGCTGGCGCACGGCATATTGGCCGACGCGGGCAAACAGCGCGTCGCGCAACTGATTGAAGCCAAGCTGCACCAGGCGCACGACATTGTAGGCGACGACCAGCATGACGGGCGCCAGCAGGAAGCTCGGCAGCGGCGGCGCCGATTTGGCGTCGCCGGCCAGCGCGTCGGTCGCCCATTTGAAGAAATAGGGACCGGCGACCAGCGTCAGCTTGGCGACGACCAGCAACAGCGTCGCCCATGTGACCCGGGCTCTCAGATCGGCGCGATCCGCTGGCCACATGTAAGGCCACAAATTGAGCAGCGTCTTGAAAGTCGAGGAGTCGGAGACGGTTTTTTCGGCCATTTCTTGTGCCTTCTTCTTATTTCAGCGGCCGGAGCAGCAGGAATTGACGAGAGCGGCCACCGATGCGGAGACATCGGCGAGCGCGGCATGGTCGATCGCATAGCGCGAGCGCTGGCGATCGGGCTCGAAGCGAACCAGCCCGGCTTCGACCAGTATTTTCAGATGTTGTGACACGGTGGACTGCGCCAGATCTAAGCGGTCGACGACCTCGCGGCAGCAGCAGGAACTGCTCGTCGATAGGTGTTTCAGGATTTCGATCCGCGCCGGATGGGAAAGCGCTGCAAGTCGGGCGGCGACCGCACGGCTGTCCGGACCGCCGCATGATGCGTTTGTTTCCATCAGGGATTCTGCCATCGTTCATCGGCGATAGACGATGAACGGGCACGGGGCAAGCTAACCCTATGGGCAGAGCGCCGGAACCGCCAATCTCCCCCTCGTGGGAGAGATGTCCGGCAGGACAGAGAGGGGCGCGAAGGATCGCGACTTTCCACGATCAAAGCATTACGAGCAGCCGTAAGGTAGCTCGACCGGATTTGGCCGACAGGCTGGCGAGACAGCGCCCTCCTCTGCCCTGCCGGGCATCTCCCACAAGGGGGAGATTGCGCTCAACCGTCGGCGCTCAAACCCTACTCCGTCTTGGCGGGCGCTGTCGTTGCCTGCTCGCCCATGGCCTTGAGGTCGGCGGCTTCGCCTTCCTTCGACTTTTCCGGGACCTTGAACACCTGGCCCGGCCAGATGCGGTCGGGATCACTGATCTGGTCCTGGTTGGCGAGGTAGATGGTCGAGAAGCGTACGCCGTGGCCATAGACGCGCCGCGAGATCCGCCACAGCGTGTCGTTGCGGCGGATGATGACGGCGCCGTCGGCATGTTCAAGCTTGGGCGCCACCGTCTCGGGCACATCGCTTGGCGGCGTCGCCTCCGCCATAACGGCCGGAGCCTCGGTGGCGGGAGCAGGCGTCGTGGCCGCGGCCGGTGCCTCGGCGGCGGTAGGTGCGGCCGGCTTGGGCTGAACGGGCTTCGGCGCCGAGGGTGCCACGGCGGCGATCGCTTCGCCGGGCTCACGCTCGAACGGTACGGCCGCGCGGGCCACAACTGTCACACCGTCGGCATCGAGGCCGTCGACATGGATTGTGTAGCTGCCGACCGGAACGTCGCGCGTCGCCTCGACCAGGAAATGACCGTCCGTCGAAGTTTGCGCGTCACCGAGCAGGATGTCGTTGGCATAGGCGCGCACCTTGCGGCCGGCATCGGCGAGGCC
>NZ_RZRA01000736.1:0-2963 GCF_003998945.1 Mesorhizobium sp. M7A.F.Ca.CA.003.01.2.1
GCACTGAGCCACCCGACTATTGTCGACGGGCTTCCGGCGACGGGGCTTCCGGTGGCGGCAGCGGGATCGATATGCCTTCGCTATCGAATTCCTGCTTGGCGCGCTTGGTGAGATCGGTCTGGGTGGCGAAGAAGTCCGCCGACGATGTCCAGTAGCGCAAGGCAATCGAAACGGTGCTATCGCCCAATGTCGCGACGAAAGCGATCGGTGCCGGCTCACGCTTGACCCGCCGTTCGGCGGCGGCAATGGCAAGCAATGTCTTTTGAGCGCGGTCGATGTCGTTCCAGGAGCCGATGCTCAGCGTGATGTCGCTGCGGCGCACCCCGTTGCGCGAAAAGTTGCGCACCGGCTGGTTCCACAGCGTCGAGTTGGGCGCCAATATGTAGACCCCGTCGGCCGTCCTGAGCTTGGTTGCGAACAGGCCGATCTCCTCGATCGTACCGGCAATCGAACCGACCTCGACGGACTCGCCGATGCGAAACGGCCGCAGTGCCAGAAGCATGATGCCGGCCGCGATGTTCTGCAGCGTGCCTTGCAACGCCAGGCCGATGGCGAGGCCAATGGCACCGATCGCGGCAATGATCGAGGCCGTCTGCACGCCGAACTGGCCGAGCACCATGATGGTGACGAGGATCAGGATGGCATAGCGGACGATCTTGGAGAAGAAATGCCGCAACGTCGCGTCGAAACCATGGATATGGCCGAGACCGGCGAAGATCGAACGTTCGGCAAGGCCGGCGACGATATAACCGACGATCAAGAGGATAACGGCACCGATGGCCGAGAAGGAGTAGGAAACAATCAGCGTGCTCAGTTGGGCGAGGCCAGCCTGGACGCTGAGGAAGGCGTTTTGCGGGTCGATCGGCATGGGGGAAATCCGGTTGGTCGGTGAGCCGATAACCCATGCCGACGGCGAGGGTTCCGATCTTTTCCGGTGTGCGGCGGAACCACAGGAGCGACAATACGTTCGTGCGAGGCAGGGTCCCGTCTTGAAACTGTCAGGGAACTCTGCCTATCTAAGTGGTGTCACCTGCTTCAAGGGGTGATTTGGTTGTTCTTGCTGCGAAAGGAAATACACTGAGAACAGCACTGCGGAAGAAGGCCGATATCATGCCTTCGCCGGCCAGGATCAGCGTAGACGACGCCGTGTCCCGCGCCATCAAGACAGTCCTTGCCAGTCTGGAAGACTCCAAGGCCGAAAATATTGTCTCCATCGACATCCAGGGGAAATCGAGCCTCGGCGACTATATGGTCGTCGCTTCGGGCCGATCGCACCGTCATGTCGCGGCTGTCGCCGATCATCTTCTCAAAGCGATCAAGGATGCCGGTCTCGGCACCGCGCGCGTCGAGGGGCTGTCCGGCGCCGACTGGGTCCTGATCGATTCTGGCGACATCATCGTCCATGTCTTCCGCCCCGAAGTCCGCGAATTCTACAATCTCGAAAAGATGTGGCAGGCGCCGGACCTCGAGGAAGAAACGCTCCACTAAGTCGTTCGCGCGGCTTACAAGGCAAGGATGAAGATATCAGTTCATGCCGTGGGCCGGATGAAAGCCGGCCCCGAGAAGCTGCTGGCCGACCGCTATTTCGAGCGCTTCGCCAAGAGCGGCCCGGCGGTGGGGCTTGAATTTGGCGGCATTGCCGAAATAGCCGAGGGGCGCGGCCAGACTGCCAACGAGCGCCGGCGTGAGGAAGGCCAGAAACTGCAGACGCAGTTGCAGCCCGGCACCGCCCTGATCCTGCTCGACGAACGCGGCAAAAGCTTTTCCTCGGAAGATTTCGCCGGGCGCCTCGGCCTGTTGCGTGACGGTGGCCGCAAGGCGCTGATCATCGCCATCGGCGGCGCCGACGGCCACGATCAGTCGCTGCGCGACCAGGCCGAACTGGTGATGTCGTTCGGATTGCTGACATGGCCGCATCAACTGGTGCGCGTGATGCTGGGAGAGCAGCTTTATCGTGTGGCCACTATCCTTTCGGGACATCCCTACCATCGCTCGTAAGCCGGTGAATTGGTGCGACACACCCGGATTTCCGCCCCAATGCCAACGTAACATTGCATCGAGTGGGCGGTTTCGAACATGGTTGATTGTTCGTTAACGAAGCCACGCATAGAGTCGGGCTTCAATGTCTGAAGACAGAAAATCAAGAACGGGCTCATGGCGCGCGCGCTGCGGAATCGCGGCGGCGGTGCTTGTGCTGTCGCTGCATGCGGGGCGGGCGGAAAACACGCTCGACCTGGCTCCCGATCCGGACCAGAGCCGGGCCGAATATGAACGGGTCTCGAAGGAGATCACGCTGTCGTCGGAACGATTGGCCAAGCTCTCCGCCGACATCGCGACGATCAAGAAGGATCACGCCTCGATCACCGCCGCATTGATCCAGTCGGCGATGACCGAGCAGAAGCTCGGCCAGGACATCGAGGACATCGGCGCCAGGCTGGAAGGGTTGAAGGGCCAGGAACAGAAGATCCGCGCCTCGCTGATGGCGCGGCGCGACGTTCTGGCCGAAGTGCTGGGCGCGCTGCAGCGCATGGGCCTCAACCCGCCGCCGGCGATCCTGGTCAAGCCCGAGGACGCGCTGTCGTCGGTGCGCAGCGCCATCCTGCTCGGCGCGGTGGTGCCGGAACTGCGCCAGCAGACCGATAGCCTGCTTGCCGATCTCAAGGAACAGACCAGGATTACGGCGTCGATCGAGGCCGAACGGGCGCGGCTGACGGCGGCGGTCGGCGACCAGACGGCGGAAAAGAAGCGGCTCGGCATGCTGCTGGAGGCCAAGCAGAAGCTCGAAGCCGACACGCAAACGCAAATGGCCGCGGAAAAGCAGCGATCCGAAGCGCTGGCGGCCAAGGCCGGCAGCCTGAAAGAGTTGATCGCCTCGCTCGAAGCGCAGGCCGACAAGAGCCGCAAGGCCGCCGATGCCGCCAAGGCCGCTGAGCAGAAGACGGCGGATGGCGACAAGACATCCG
>NZ_RZRA01000737.1:0-2960 GCF_003998945.1 Mesorhizobium sp. M7A.F.Ca.CA.003.01.2.1
ACCTCGACGTCAAGCGCGTCGAGAAATGCCTGGCCGTGGTCGACAAGGCCAAGGCGACGCTGATGGTCGGTTTCAACCGGCGTTTCGACCCGCATTTCGCCGCTGTGCGCAAGGCGATCGACGACGGCGCCATCGGCACCGTCGAGATGGTCACCATCACCTCGCGCGATCCGGGCGCGCCGCCGATCGATTACATCAAGCGCTCGGGCGGCATTTTCCGCGACATGACCATCCATGATTTCGACATGGCGCGCTTCCTGCTCGGCGAGGAACCAGTTGCCGTGAGCGCGCATGCCTCGGTGCTTGTGGACAAGAAGATCGGCGAGGCCGGCGATTTCGACTCGGTCAGCGTCATTCTCGAGACCGCGTCCGGCAAGCAGGCCGTCATCTCCAACTCGCGCCGCGCCACCTATGGCTACGACCAGCGCATCGAGGTGCATGGCTCGAAAGGCATGGTGGCTGCCGAGAACCAGCGGCCGGTGTCGATCGAACTGGCCAATGAGAAGGGCTATACGCGCCCGCCGCTGCACGACTTCTTCATGACCCGCTATCTCGACGCCTATGCCATCGAGATTGCCTCTTTCATCGCCGCCGCGACCTCGGGCAAGAAGGCATCACCCAGCGGCGCCGATGGGCTTATCGCGCTTCGATTGGCGGACGCCGCGCTAAAGTCGGCAACCACCGGCAAGACCGTCCGCCTCGACAAGTAAGAACCGGAACTCAATCCAGGAGCAAAGCGATGAGCGCATCCGCCGATCGCAATTCACAGACACGCGCCATCGTCACCGGCGGCGCGCAAGGCATCGGCTTTGCCGTTGCCGAAGCGTTGGCCGACGAGGGCTGCCGGGCGCTGGCGCTCATCGGCCGCTCGCAGGAGAAGGGCGACAAGGCTGTCGCCCATTTCAAGAAAGCCGGCGTCGATGCGATTTTCATCAGCGCCGATGTGTCAAAAGTGGCGGACTGCAAGCGCGCGGTCGCCACCGCGATCTCGCATTTCGGCACCGTCAACGCGCTGGTCAACGCCGCCGCCACTTCGGCGCGCGGTTCGCTGGTCGAAACCTCCGAAGAGTTGTTCGATACGATTTTCGATACCAATGTGCGCGGCCCGTTCTTCCTGATGCAGGGCGTGGTGGCGCATCTCCTGGAAAAGAAGGCACCCGGCTCGATCGTCAACGTGCTGTCGATGTCGGCGCATACCGGCCAGTCGTTCCTGACGCCCTATTCGACCAGCAAGGGCGCGCTGATGACGCTGACCAAGAATGTCGCCAATGCCTATCGCTACAACCGCATCCGCTGCAATGCGGTGCTGCCCGGCTGGATGGATACGGAAGGCGAGGACATCGTGCAGAAGAAGTGGCACGACGCGCCGGACGACTGGCTGGCGAAGGCCGAAGCGACGCAGCCGATGGGCCAGTTGGTCAAGCCGGACCAGCTTGCCCGTCTGATCAGCTACATGGTCAGCCCGCAGTCCGGTGTCATGACCGGGTCGCTGGTCGACTACGATCAAAGCATTGCGGGGGCGTCACCGGAGTAACGCCGGCGAGTCTCAAACGCCCATCACTTCGTCATCCACGGGCGGTGCAAGGAGCGTAGCGACGCGGCGCAGACCCGAGGATCCATGCCGCGACTTCTGAGCGTTGCTGCGGTGCGGAATTCTGCTCCGCTGCACCATTCGGCCAAAGTCACGGAATGGATCCCAGGGTCTCCGCGACGGAGCTTCGCTCCTGCTCCGCCCAGGGATGACGAAATTTGGGTGCTTCGGCCATCCCGAATTGTCTCCGCATCAGGGCACGTGACAAGTGCCTCCGCATCGACTATATGAGCCTCATGATCAACCTGACCGTCACATATTGGTACTTTAGGAGCTCGCTGGCGGCGGGAGGATTGCGCTCGATCTGAAGATTGCAGCAACAAGATCCGAACAGCCGCCATACCTGGCGGCTTTTTTGTTTTCAGCCGGCAGGTTTCCTCTAAATCAAAGGGGAGCATGATGTCGTCCGAAAACCGCTTCACACTTTTCGGCATCATGCTCTCGACAGGAGCAGAAAGCCGTGTTGACCACCACAGACGACCTCCGGGTCAAGGAAATCCGAGAACTGAGCACACCGGACGAGGTGATGCGGGAGATACCGCGCACTTTGACGGCGACGCGCACCGTCAGCGCATCGCGCAATGCAACCCATGCCATCTTGAACGGGACCGACGACCGGCTGCTCGTCATCGTCGGCCCGTGTTCGATCCACGATCCGGTCGCGGCCGTCGATTACGCCAGCCGTCTCGCGGCGCTGCGCGAGAGCCTGTCGGACCGGCTGGAGATCGTGATGCGGGTCTATTTCGAAAAGCCGCGCACGACGGTCGGCTGGAAAGGCCTGATCAACGATCCCCACCTCGACGGCAGCTTCAACATCGACAAGGGGCTGCGGATGGCACGCAATGTGCTGTCGGCCGTCAACAATCTCGGCCTGCCGGCTGCGACCGAATTCCTCGACATGACCACCCCGCAATACATTGCCGACCTCGTCGCCTGGGGCGCGATCGGCGCGCGCACGACCGAGAGCCAGATCCACCGCGAACTGGCCTCGGGCCTCTCCTGCCCGGTCGGCTTCAAGAACGGCACCGACGGCAATCTGCGCATAGCCGCCGAGGCGGTGAAATCCGCCGCGCAGCCGCATCATTTCATGGCGGTGACCAAGGGCGGGCGCAGCGGCATCGCCACGACCACGGGCAATGAGGACTGCCACGTTATCCTGCGCGGCGGCGTTCAGCCGAACTATGACACGGCGAGCGTCGAAGCCGCCGCTGTGGAACTCGCCCGCATCGGCGTTGCGCCCCGTCTGATGATCGATGTCAGCCACGCCAACTCGGCCAAGAAGCCCGAGAACCAGCCCAAGGTGGCGGCAGATGTCGCCGGCCAGGTCGCGGCAGGCGACGAGCGCATCATCGGCCTGATGATCGAGAGC
>NZ_RZRA01000738.1:0-2958 GCF_003998945.1 Mesorhizobium sp. M7A.F.Ca.CA.003.01.2.1
CAAAACGCCCATCTCGGCGAGTCCAGCCCACCCAGGAGCCAGGACAAAACCGCCACTTGCCGGATTTCTCAAGGTGCCAATGGAGAAACCGGAATGAGGTCAAGCTACGCGCTCGCCCAATAGCCGTCAACAAAGACGAATGGACAGGATCCTTGAGCACCCAGGCCTCTAAACCTTTGTACGATTGACTTTCACAACATGCCGATTAGCTTCCAGGTGACGTGGCGCGGCTCCACGGGAGAAGCGGAATTTCCACGCCACCGCGTAAGGCGCATGCCGACGGATCAAAGGATCGGCATGCACAAATCGTCCAGGGCACCCAGACGATCAATGAGGAAATACCATGCGCGCAATCGCATTTTTCGCAGTCATGTCCGTTGTGCCCTTCATCGCGAGCCAATCCCAGGCACAGGACGCGGCGGCGGGTGAGAAGGTCTTCGCCAAATGCAAGGTCTGCCATGTCGCCGACCAGGACAAGAACAAGGTCGGCCCGTCGTTGAACGGCGTCATCGGCCGAACAGCCGGCACGCACCCGGGGTTCAGCTATTCTCAGGCGATGGTCGCGGCAGGCAAGTCCGGCGTCAAATGGGATGAACCCACGCTGAAGACTTACCTTCACGATCCCAAGGCCATGGTCAAAGGAACAAAGATGGCGTTTGTCGGCCTCAAACAGGACGAAGACATCGCCAATGTCATCGCCTATCTGAAGCAATTCTCGAAATAGCGCGCCGCCGGCCGTTCGAACTTGCGTTCGGCCGGCGTTCGCCTCGATCACGCATCGGCTTGCAGCCCCTGCATTGCCGAAGGCAGATCGAAAAGGCTGTCGCAAACAAGATCGGCGCCAAGCTCTTCCACCGGAATGTGGCTGTAGCCGCCACGCAGCAGAATGACGGGCATGCCGGCGGCGCGTGCGGCGCCCAGGTCAGCGCCACTGTCTCCGACCAGCAGCGCGTCACCCGGGTCGACGCCTAGTTGTGCCAACGCCAGCAGCAGGGCATCGGGCGCCGGTTTCAGGTATGTCACCGCGTCTCCGCCGACGATCGCACCGAAATATTCCGTCAATCCGAAATGAAGCAGGATTTCGCGGGTCGCCAACTGCGGTTTGTTGGTTGCCACCCCCATGCTTACTCCGCCCAAATGAAAGTGGGTGAGGGCCTCCCTGACGCCAGGCATCAGCCTTGTCAGGCCGGTCAGGTGCCGGCGGTAGATAGGCGCCATGACGCGGTTTGCCTCATCGAGAGCGTTGCCGAGCAGTGGCGCTCCCGATGCCGCGAAGGCTCGCTCGATCAGTTTCCTGACACCGCCGCCGATCATGGCCTTGACCCGGTCCAGGCGCAGCGGCGGCAGATCGCGGCTGGCCAGCAATTCGTTGACGGCGGCCGCTATGTCCGGTGCCGAGTCGACCGGCGTGCCGTCGAGGTCGAACAGGATCGCCTTCGGCGATCGAAGCGGCCTACCTGCGCCGACGTTCATGCGTCATCCTTCCACTTGATCGAGCAGCCGATCGAGGCGACCTGGTCCAGCGGCCCGTCGCCGGTTCGGGCAACCTGCTTCATCGCCTCGAACAGATCGCGTCTCAGCCCGGGCGCTCCGGCTTCTCGTCGCGAGGCGTCCAGCCGACCGCGATATTGCAATCCCAACTCGCTGTTGAACCCGAAGAAATCGGGAGTGCACACCGCCACGTAATCGCGCGCTACAGTTTGGCGCTGGTCGTGCAGGTAAGGGAAGCTGAAGCCGTTCGTCGTGGCGAAGAGCTTCATTTGGTCGAAGGAATCCTCCGGGTAGGTGTCGGCATCGTTCGAGTTGATTGCGACAAAGCCGATACCTTCGGCCTTGAGGTCGTTGGCATCGCGCACGATACGTGAAATCACCGCCTTCACATAAGGGCAGTGATTGCAGATGAAGGCCACGACCAGGCCGTTCGGGCCGGCCTGGCTGAGGATCGAATGCGACCTGCCGTCGACGCCGGGCAAAACGGCATCGATCGCGCGCCAGCCGAAATCGCAGACAGGGGGAACGGCCGCCATGCTTGCCTCCGATGAAATGGTTTACGCGGCTTTCCGGATCGCACCGTCGGCCGCCTGTCGGATGGTTCCAATGTTGGCGCGGTAGGCCGCCTCGGTGCCCCCCTTGAACACGGCCGACCCGGCGACCAGCACATTGGCGCCGGCCGCGGCGACCAGCGGGGCGGTTTCGGCCGTGACGCCGCCATCGATTTCGATGTCAATCGGGCGGTGGCCAACCAATGCCTTGATTCGCCTGATCTTCTCGATGACCGCGGAAATGAAGGCCTGGCCGCCGAAGCCTGGATTGACCGTCATCAGAAGCACCAGATCGAGCCTGTCGAGCACATATTCGATGACGCTCTCCGGCGTCGAAGGATTCAGCGATACGCCGGCCTTCTTGCCGAGATTTTTGATCGCCTGCAGGGAACGATCGAGATGCGGCCCGGCCTCTGCATGCACCGTGATGATGTCGCAACCGGCGTCGGCGAAGGCGGCCAGATAGGGGTCGGCCGGCGCGATCATCAGATGGCAGTCGAAGATTTTGTCCGTTCGGTCGCGGATCGCCTTGATCACCGGCGGACCGAAGGTGATGTTGGGCACGAAGTGGCCGTCCATCACGTCGAGATGGATCCAGTCGGCACCCGCCCGCACGACAGCTTCGACCTCGTCGCCGAGCCGCGAGAAATCCGCGGAAAGCACGGAGGGTGCGATGATTGTCCCGGTGACCATGGTCGTCGTCTCCAATTCTGTCTGCGGTGTTGGTCGCTGCGCCGGCCGCTTCGTCGTGTCAGCGCATCTTCGTCTCCGGTTCGCCTTCCAGTTTCCCTTCCGCGAACACGCGGCTGCCGCGAATGTCGGATTCCTCGATGGTGATAAGATCGGCCTTGGTCAACACCCGGCTGCGCGATGCGAAAAGCCGGTTGGCCTGCCGCAGCCGCGCCCGGTCGAGCCC
>NZ_RZRA01000739.1:0-2956 GCF_003998945.1 Mesorhizobium sp. M7A.F.Ca.CA.003.01.2.1
ATCCAGGGCGGAGCAAGGCGAGCGGATCAAGCGCACGCTCGGCCTCGTCAACCTCTCTGGATTCGAGAAGAAATATCCCTGGCAGCTCTCGGGCGGCATGCAGCAGCGCGCCTCGATTGCCCGTGCGCTGGCCTTCGACGCCGACCTGCTGCTGATGGACGAGCCGTTCGGCGCGCTGGACGAGATCGTGCGCGACCATCTCAACGAGCAGCTGCTGGAATTGTGGGGACGCACCAACAAGACCATCTGCTTCGTCACCCACTCCATTCCGGAGGCCGTCTATCTGTCGACGCGCATCGTCGTCATGTCGCCGCGCCCGGGCCGTGTCAGCGACATCATCGAATCGACGCTGCCGAGAGAGCGGCCGCTCGACATCCGCGAGACGCCGGAGTTTCTGGCGATCGCAGCGCGGGTGCGGGACGGGCTGCGCGCGGGGCACAGCTATGATGATTGAGGGGCAGGATGAGCTTCCTCCTCTCCCCAACGGGGAGAGGGTGGCCGGAGCGAAGCGGAGGTCGGGTGAGGGGGCGGCGCCGACGGATCCGACCAAGAGAAAGGTCGGGGCAACCGCTCGCGCCCGAAAGCTGCGGGTTGACGAGACCGAGGCTGAATACAGGCTTTGGGGGGAGCTGAGAGACCGTCATCTCAATGGCTACAAATTTGTGAGGCAAGTGCCGCTTGGACCGTTCATCGCGGATTTTGTTTGTCGCGAGGTAAGCCTGATTGTCGAACTTGATGGTAGTCAGCACGCAGATTCTCCAACCGACCCTTCCAGGACAGCTTGGCTGAACGGACAAGGTTATTCGGCTCTCCGGTTCTGGAATCATGAGGTTTTGGCCGAACGTCGAGCGGTCCTGGATACGATCTTGGCTTGCCTTGACGGAAAGATTTCCACCCCCTCACCCGACCTCCGCTTCGCTCCGGCCACCCTCTCCCCGTTGGGGAGAGGAGGGCGCCAGTCGGCTGAGGCCCGCTAGATGGACACCTTCCGCGACAAGCTCGTTCCCGTCACCTCCATCCTCGTTGGCGTGATCGCGCTCTGGTATGTCTTCGCCGTCATCCTCAACACGCCGTTCCAGCGCGATCTCGATCGTCGCGCGGGTGAAACATCCACGTTCAGCCAACTCATCGGCAAGACGCTGTCGCAGCCGAAGCCGACATTGCCGGCGCCGCACCAGGTGGCGGTGAATTTCTTCGAGAACACCTTCCTGCGGCCCATCACCTCCAACCGCAGCCTGGTCTACAATGCCTGGGTGACGCTTTCGTCGACGCTGCTCGGCTTCGCTTTCGGCACGGCGCTCGGCATCATCATCGCCGTCGGCATTGTCCATGTGGCGACGCTCGACCGCAGCCTGATGCCGTGGATCATCGCCTCGCAGACCATTCCCATCCTGGCTGTGGCGCCGATGATCATCGTCGTGCTGGGGGCGATCGGCATCAGCGGGCTCGTCCCGAAGGCGATGATTTCGACCTATCTGTCGTTCTTCCCGGTGACTGTCGGCATGGTGAAGGGGCTGCGCTCGCCCGAGATCATGCATCTCGACCTGATGCACACCTACAATGCCAGTCGCGCGCAGACCTTCTGGATGTTGCGCGTGCCTGCTTCGGTGCCGTTCCTGTTCACCTCGATGAAGGTGGCGGTGGCGGCAAGCCTGGTCGGCGCCATCGTCGGCGAACTGCCGACAGGCGCTGTCGCCGGCATCGGCGCCAAGCTGCTCGCCGGCGCCTATTATAGCCAGTCCATCGACATCTGGTCGGCGCTGGTCGCCGGTTCGGTGGTGGCAGCCCTTCTGGTCATGGTGGTCGGCATTGCCGGGCGCCTCGTCGACCGCGCTATGGGCGGGAGGCCGGCATGAACTGGCTGAAACCCTCCTGGCAGGCAGTGCTGGCGATCGTGCTGTGCCTGATCGCAGTGGCGCTCGGCCCGATCGCCGCGCCGAAAGTCGATGCACTGGCGCAGCCTGCAGGGACGTTGATATACCCCTATGTGGCGACGACCTGGCTGATTTTCGGCGTGCTGCTTGTCGCCGCTTTGATCTCGGTGACCAGAATACCGTCCATCGTCGAAGCCGTTGTGCTTTTCATCGGCGCGCATCTGGCCGCCTGGCTGCTGATTGGCGGCATCACCGGTTTCGAAGGCCTGGCGCGGACGCCGTACTTCCTGCTTCTCACCGCCGCATGGCTGCTTGGCTGGCGCTGCGTGGCGGTGCTGTCATCATTGCGTCCGTTCGCCAAATGGGCTCGCACCGCGCTGGGCCTGATCATCCCAGCCATCTTCGGCGCCTGGATCCTGATCATCTGGGAAGCGGTGACGCGTGGGGCCGGCATACCCTTCATCCTGCTGCCGCCGCCAAGTGCCATCGGCGCGCGCATCGCCGGTTCGCTGCCGGTGCTCGGCGCCGATGTCCGCCAGACCATCTTCAAGGCGGTCATCTTCGGCTATGTCGTGGGCAGCGGCGCCGGCTTCATCACCGCGGTGCTCGCAGACCGTGTGCCGTTCCTGCGACGCGGCCTGTTGCCGATCGGCAACATGGTCTCGGCGCTGCCGATCATCGGCGTCGCGCCGATCATGGTGATGTGGTTCGGCTTCGACTGGCAGTCCAAGGCGGCGGTGGTCATCATCATGACCTTCTTCCCGATGCTGGTGAACACGGTCGCCGGTCTGGCCGCCTCCGGCCATATGGAGCGCGACCTGATGCGCACCTACGCGTCGGGCTACTGGCCGACGCTCTTGAAGCTTCGGCTGCCGGCAGCAGCTCCCTTCATCTTCAACGCGCTGAAGATCAACTCGACGCTGGCGCTGATCGGCGCCATCGTTGCCGAGTTCTTCGGCACGCCTGTCGTCGGCATGGGCTTCCGCATCTCGACCGAGGTCGGGCGGATGAACATCGACATGGTCTGGGCCGAAATCGCAGTTGCAGCACTTGCGGGTTCGGTCTTTTATGGCGTGGTCGCT
>NZ_RZRA01000073.1:0-10023 GCF_003998945.1 Mesorhizobium sp. M7A.F.Ca.CA.003.01.2.1
GTCACCAGCAGTGACAGCCGTCTTTCCGCAGGCAGTGTCGATCCGGCTTCGCTCATGCCAGCACCAGATGGCCTTCATGCGGCGCAAACGAAAGCGATACAGCCTCGCCGGATTTGAGCGCGCTGCCGTCGACGCGGCTAGGCACGCGCAGCCGCAAGCGCTGCGCGGCATTGTCGGCGCCGGCCATGATGGTGGCGACGGTCGACGAGCCGGCAAAGGCCAGATCGGAGATCGTGCCGGAAAAACGGTTGTCGGTGTCCTTTGCATCCGCAAGGTGCAAGGCTTCTGGACGGAACGCGGCGTAAGCGCTGGCGCCTTCCGCTGCGGCTTTCAAATGCGGCTGGTCGCTGATCGAACAGATGAGGCGCCCGAGCGCCGTCTCGATCGATCGCAGCTCGCCCTGGACCGGTCCGAGTTTCCCGGCCACCAGATTGTTCTCGCCGAAGAAACGCGCGACGAATTCGCAATTCGGTCTGTAGTAAAGGTCGTGCGGCGTGCCGAGCTGGCGGATATGGCCGGCCTCCATGACGCAGATCCGGTCGGCCATGCCGATGGCTTCTTCCTGGTCATGGGTGACGAACAGGAAGGTGGTCCTGATTTCGCGCTGGATGGACTTTAGGAACACCTGCATCTGCCGGCGCAGTTCGAGGTCGAGTGCGGCGAGCGGCTCATCGAGCAGGATCAGGCGCGGCTGGCAGATCAGCGCACGGGCGAGTGCGACGCGCTGGCGCTGACCGCCGGAGAGCTGCGCCGGAAAGCGGTCGGCGAAACGCCCGAGCTGGACCAGTTCCAGCGCCTCCGCGACTCGGCGCGCGATTTCCTTGCGCTGGACATGGCGAACCGAAAGCCCGTAACCGACATTGCCGGAAACGGTCAGGTGCGGGAACAGCGCATAGTCCTGAAACACGGTGTTGAACGGCCGCCGGTTGATCGGCATGCGGCTGATGTCTTGCCCATCCAGGCGTATCTCGCCCGACGTCAGGGGTTCCAGCCCGCCGATCAGCCGCAGCACCGTGGTCTTGCCGGAGCCGGATGGTCCAAGAACGGTGAGGAACTCACCGTCCTTGATCGACAGGTCGATGTCGTGCAGCACGGGGACCGTGCCGTAGGATTTCGAGACGGACCGCAGCGTCAAGAGGTCGGTGTTCTGGTTCATGAAATACTCTCGCATACGCTTCGGCGGTCCGGAACCTCCGGACCGCCGGGTCCTTCGAAGGCAGAGGGCACAAAGATCAGGGCGTTGCCTTGACCTCGTTCCACATGTCCGAACGCTTGAGCGGGTCCTCGACATTGTTGAGCCAGACCAGCTTGTCGTTGCCGCCGGCGCTGCCGGTTTCCGTCACCGTGTTGCCGAAGCCGGTGCGCTCGGAAAGCTCGCCGCCGACCCTCTTGCTCAGCATGAAATCGATCCATTTCTCGGCTGCCGCATTATCACGGACACCCTTGGAAATGACCCAGTTGTCGAGCCAGGCAAGCGCGCCCTCGCTCGGATTGACATAGGCGACATGGGCGCCGATCTTCTGCAGCGCCTTGACCTGCTGCTGGCCGTAATTGGCCCAGATCAGGGCCACATCATTGTTTTGGTAGATCTGCTGCGCCTCGTCGGCGGTGGTGTAGAAGCTGAGCACGTTGCGCTTGAGTTCGACCAGCTTGGCCTTGACTGCAGCCATCTGCTCTTCATTGAGGTTGAACGGATCCTTGTAGCCGAGCGTCAGTGCGGTGAACGAGAAATTGTGCTCGCCATTATCATACGCCAGCACCTTGCCCTTGTAGGCCGGGTCCCACAGAACCGACATCGAGGTCGGCGCCGGCTTGATCTTGTCGGTGTCGTAGATCAGGCCGATGGAGTCGAAGCAGAACGGAATGCCGTAGACCTTGCCGTCCTTGGTCACGCCGCTGACCGCCGTCAGGTCGCGGAAGCGCGGCAGCACGTCTTTCTGGTTGGCGAGCTTGGTGACGTCGATCGGCGACACCAGGTCAGCCTTGATGTAGCGCTGCAACTGGGCGGTGTTGACAGCAAAGACGTCGAAGTCCTGGCCCTCGCTGCCCTTGATCTTGGCCCAGATCTCGTCGTCGCTGCCGATGAAGACGACATCGACGCCGATGCCGGTCGCGGCGGTGAAGTCCTTGACCCAGTCGGCATCGGCGTAGCCGTCCCAGGCCAGTACCCGAAGGTTCGCGGCGAGCGCCGCCGATGTCATCAGGCCGATGCTGAGCCCGATTGTCGCTAGTCTTAAAAACGCTTTCCTCAGTCCCATTTTTAATCTCCCATTATCGTTCTGGTGGACCGTAATTTTCGGGCCTGCGCCGTCACAGCTGGGTAACAGCGACCAGTCCCTCGTCCGGCACCGACACCATCCGGTTGCGCAGTGGCTTGCCGAACGTCTGTGCCTGGATTTCATACTCGTCGCCGGAAGCCGTCTTGACGCCGGAGGCGTAGCTCATCACCGCCGCGCCGAAGAAATAGGCGTGCAGGTCGCCCGCCCTGCGGTGCATCGGGTAGCGGAAATGGAAGTGTTCGAGATTGGCGATCGAGTGCGACATGTGCGCTTCACCCGACAGGAACTCCTGCTCCCAGATAACAGTGCCGTTGCGTAGGATGCGCGAATGGCCGCGCACTTCTTCGGGCAGGTCACCGATCAGCAGTTCCGGACCAATCGAGCAGGAGCGCAGCTTGGAATGGGCGAGATAAAGGTAGTTCTCGCCCTCCGTCACGTGGTCGGAATATTCGTTTCCGAGCGCATAGCCGATGCGATAGGGATGGCCATCGGGTCCATTGACATAAAGCCCGACGATCTCGGCTTCCTCTGCACCGGCTTTCGCGAATGCCGGCATCGGCAGCGGTGCGCCGGGCGGGACAACGCAGGTGCCGACGCCCTTGAAGAACCACTCTGGCTGAATCCCGATCTTGCCGGAGCCAGGCTTGCCGCCCTCCAGCCCCATGCGGAAGATTTTCAAGGAATCGGATTCGTCGGCACCTTCGCCATGGGTCAGAACATGCATCTGGTTGCGCGCGGCGGCACTTCCGGTGTGGGTGAGGCCGGTGCCGGTGACCAGGAAGCGCGCCGGTTCGGGATGGTCGACCGGAGCGAGCACCTGCCCATCGCGCAACAGTTGGTCGTAGTCGATTTTCGCCGTGCCGGTCCGCTTCTCGACCAGCGCTGCGATCGACGTGCCCTGGGCAATTGCCGCTTCGGCCAGTTCCAGCACGCTGCTGGTCTTTTCGAGCGGGTGCAGATGATTGCCGTCATCGCAGACGCGGCCCACCCGTCTGCTGCCGTCGGCCATTCTGAACTGAACAAGACGCATGAACTAACCTTCTTCCTTTGAAACCGTACGGATCACACCCAGCCCGCATCGACGATGAACTGCTGGCTCGTGCACATGCGGCTGTCGTCGGCGGCGAGGAACAGCGCCATGCGCGCGATATCGGAGGGTTGCAGCCGGTCGGGCAGGCACTGCCTTTCCGCGATCTGGCGTTCGCCGGCCGGGTCCAGCCACAGGCGCATCTGGCGCTCTGTCATCACCCAGCCCGGCACCATGCAGTTGACGCGGATGCGCTCAGGGCCAAGCTCGCGGGCCAGCGCCCGCGTCATGCCGTAAATACCCGCTTTCGCGGTGACATAGGCTGGGCAATCCGGATCGCCGACCATCCAGGTGATGGAGCCGAAGTTGATGATCGAGCCGCCGCCCTGCGCGCTCATCTGCGGACGCACTGCCTGCGCCGCGAAAAACTGGTGGCGCAGATTGACCGCCATGCGGTCGTCCCAATAGGCAACCGTCACATCCTTGGTCTGGTGGCGGTCGTCATTGCCGGCATTGTTGCACAGCGCTTGGATGGGGCCATTGTGCTGCATTGCCTGCACGGTTGCCGCCTGCAACTCTTCGACGTTGCGCAGGTCGCATGGAATGAACAGCGGCGCGGCATGTCCGTCGGCCGCAATCGCGTCGACCAGACGTTGGGATGGTTCTTCGGCCATGTCAACGAAGGCGACGCGGCTGCCCTGGGCGCAGAAATGGCGCACCAGGCTTTCGCCGATGCCGCTGCCGCCGCCTGTTATGAAGACGCTGCGGCCCTTGAGGCTTGGATAGATCGCGTAGCCGATTTCATCCGTCATCGCGCGCCTCTCTAGTGCGAATGTCGAGGAATGCCGGCATCGCGCCGGCCGACGAGAAAGTCGAAATCGCAGCCCTTGTCGGCCTGCAGCACGCGCTCGACATAAAGGCTCTGGTAGCCGCCCTCCGGCGACGCCGGCGGCTTCCAGTCACGCCGGCGGATGGCGAGCTCCTCTTCCGACACCAAAAGTTCCAACCGGCGGCCGGCGACGTCGAGCTCGATGAGGTCGCCGTCGCGCACCAGCGCCAGCGCGCCGCCTGCGGCTGCTTCCGGCGCCACATGCAGAACCACGGTGCCGTAGGCGGTGCCGCTCATGCGCGCGTCCGAAATGCGCACCATGTCGGAGATGCCTAGCTTGAGCAGTTTGGCCGGCAGCGGCATGTTGCCGACCTCGGCCATTCCGGGATAACCGCGCGGCCCGCAGTTCTTCAGCACCATCACCGAGGTGGCGTCGATGTCCAACTCCGGATCGTCGATGCGGGCGTAGTAATGCTCGATGTTTTCGAACACCACCGCCTTGCCGCGATGCTGCATCAGCTCGGGCGTTGCCGCGGACGGCTTGATGACCGCGCCGTCAGGCGCCAGATTGCCGCGCAGGATCGAAATGCCGCCTTCCTTGGTCAGCGGCTGGCTCAGCGGCCGGATCACCTCGCTGTTGTAGTTCGGCGCGCCGTCGATCAATTCACCGATGGTCTTGGCGCTGACGGTCATGGCGTCGCGATGAAGAAGCCCCACTTCATCAAGCGACGCCATGACCGCAGCTAGCCCCCCGGCGTAGTAGAAATCTTCCATCAGGAACCGGCCCGACGGCATCAAATCGACAATAGTTGGAACGTCACGACCTAGGCGGTCCCAGTCTTCGAGGCTGAGATCGACACCGATCCGGTTGGCGATGGCGATCAGATGCAGCACCGCATTGGTCGAGCCACCGATCGCGCCGTTGACGCGAATGGCGTTCTCGAACGCTTGCCTGGTGAGGATCTCCGCGATCCTAACGTCCCTGCGCACCAGATCGACGATCTGGCGTCCGGCCATCTGGGCGAGCACGCCACGGCGCGAATCCACCGCCGGGATCGCGGCATTGTCCGGCATGCCGATGCCGAGCGCTTCGACCATGCTGGCCATGGTCGAGGCTGTGCCCATCGTCATGCAGCTGCCCGCCGATCGGCTTTGGCCCTGCTCGGCGGCGAGAAAGTCGGCAACCGGCATGCGGCCGGCTTTAACCTCCTCGGCGAATTTCCAGACATGGGTGCCCGAGCCGATATCCTGTCCGCGGAACTTGCCGTTGAGCATCGGCCCGCCGGAAACGGCGATGGTCGGCAGGTTGCACGACGCAGCCCCCATCAGCAGCGCCGGTGTGGTCTTGTCGCAACCGACCAGCAGGATGACGCCATCGATCGGATTGCCGCGGATGGACTCTTCGACATCCATGCTGACCAGATTGCGAAACAGCATGGCGGTGGGGCGCATGTTGCTCTCGCCCAGCGACATCACCGGGAATTCGAGCGGCAGGCCGCCGGCTTCATAGACGCCGCGCTTGACGTGGTCCGCCAGCGCCCGCAGGTGGGCATTGCACGGGGTCAATTCCGACCAGGTGTTGCAGATGCCGATCACCGGGCGGCCGTCGAAAGCGTCGGCGGGAATGCCCTGGTTCTTCATCCAGCTGCGGTGCATGAAGGCGTTCTTGCCCTCACCGCCGAACCAGGCCTCGGACCGCAGTTTGCGTTTGGTGTCGGTCACGATGTCTGTTCCCGTTCCTGGCGGCGCTTGTTGCGGTTTTCGACGCTGCGGCGCACGTCCTCCTCGGCATTGTCGATGAGGACCAGCAGCGCCTTTTGTGCGCCGGTCGCGTCGCCGGCGGCGATCTTTTCGGCGACTTCCCGGTGCAGCGGCAATGAGGGGCGCTGCCCTTCCGGATTGTCGTTGGAAAGACGAAAGCTCGTCACCAATGCGGTTTCGACCAGTGCCGCCAGCGAGCCGATCAGCTCATTGCCGGTCATGCGCAGTATGGTCTGGTGGAACAAAAGGTCAGGCTTGGCGAAGCGGTCGCCGTCGTCGACCACCGCCTCCATTTCGACCAGAGCTGCATTGATCTCGGCGATCTGCGATGGCGTGGCGCGCTGGGCCGCAAGCGCTGCCGACATCGGCTCGATGGCCCTGCGCAATTCGAACAGCGCCCGGACATCGTCGGCGCTGACACCGCTGGCATAGCGCCATGACAGGACGTCCGGGTCGAGGAAATTCCAGTCGGCACGAGGACGCACCCTTGTGCCGGTCTTCGGCCGCGATTCGACCAGCCCCTTGCCCGCCAACACCTTGATCGCCTCGCGCAGCACCGTGCGGCTGACCCCCAGCATCTCGCTTGAATCGTCGGCATTGGGCAGTGCCTCGCCGGGCAGGAAATCGCCTTGAACGATGCGCAATCCGATTTGCTCGACGACGGTCGCATGCAGAGCGGTGGAGCCGCTGGAAACCGCCACCGCGACTCTCGACGTACGCGCCATACTGAAAGATTTGTTATTCTTCATACTATTCATATGATATGTCTTATCGGCATTGCGATTGGAGTCAAGGGATGGGGGAGTGCCGATGACAAAGAATTCCGCTGCCGTTGCCGAGCAGCACCAAGGGCTGATCTCGATCAGCGACGGCATTGCGACCGTGGAGATCGCGCCGGCCGCCGGCGGCGCGCTGGCGTCGTATCGCTGGCGGCAAAACGGATCCGTCGTGGATTGGCTGCGCCCTGCGGATCAGGCGGCGATCGACGGCCGCGATGCCGGCGCCATGGCCTGCTTCCCGCTGGTTCCCTATTCCAATCGCATAAGGCACGGCCGCTTCGCATTCGCAGGCCGCACCGTCGAACTGCCGACCAGCCCGGACGATCCACATCATGAGCATGGCCATGGCTGGCGTCGGCCATGGACCGTCGTGCGGCACGAAGCCAGCGCCACTGTCCTATCCTATCGCCATGCCGCCGATTCCTGGCCGTGGAGCTATGAGGCAAGGCAAGAGATCTCGCTGGTCAATGGCAGCCTGATCACCGCCATCTCGCTGCGCAACCTGTCGGACGCGCCGATGCCGGCCGGGCTCGGCCTGCATCCCTATTTCCCATCGACACCGTGGACGCATGTCCAGGCGCGGGTGTCCGGCATGTGGGAGACCGACGCGGAAATCCTGCCCACCCGGCACGTCCTGCCGCCTGCAGGCTCCAACCCGACCACGGGCTTCGACGTGTCGGAGACGGACTTCGACACGGTCTTCACCGGATGGTCGCGCCGCGCCCGGATCTCCTGGCCGGAGCATGGACGGCAACTGGACATCGAGGCCGAGGCGCCACTCGATTTCCTTGTCCTCTACACGCCGCCCGGCGAGCCGTTCTTTTGCGCCGAACCGGTCAGCAACATCACCGATGCCTTCAACCGCAGGGCTGACACGGGCATCGAGGCCGGCTGTATCGTACTGGCGCCCGGGCACATGCGGTCCGCAAGCGTTCGCTTCACGCCTTCGCGGGAGATCTGATCGCCAGTCTGAGCCGCATCAACTGCTTTGCCTCGCCGCTTCGCGGATGGTCTGCAACAGGATGGAGAAGGCCGGCGAGGGCGCCGTGTCGGTCCGCATCGTCAGGCCGACCGGTCCCTTGGTTTCCTCGGTGTTGACCGGCAGGGCGACGAAGGCGCCACTGCCGAGTTCATTGGCGACGACACCGGCCGAAATGATCCAAACCGCATCGCTCTGCCGCAGGAAGGCGCGGCCGAAGGAGTCCGAGACGGTTTCGATCTCGGTTGCCGGCGCCGTCATGCCGCTGGTGATGAACAGGCGGTCGACGAAAGGGCGGATGACCGATTCCCGTGTCGGCATCAGCGCCGGGAACTCGTCGAGCCGCGCGAACACGTCCTGTCCGGGCTCAAGCAGCGGATGTCGCGCCCGCACCACGAACAGCACCTGTTCGGAGTAGAGATGCTCGAAGAAGAAGCCGGTCATGTTCTCCGGCGCCGCCAACCGTCCGACGACGAGATCGAGCGCGCCGGTGCGCAACTGTTCGAGCAGCACCGCGTTCTCGCCGGTGACGATCTTGATCGCCGCACCGGTGCTCTCTTTGAGGAACAGGCTCATGGCAAGCGGCATCACCCGCGCCGACACCGTCGGCAGCGCGCCGATGCGGATCGGGTGCCGGTTGACCGCTCCGTCCTGGCGGACGGAATCGACGCCTTGCTTGAGCGCCGTGATCGCCATGGCGGCGTGGCGAAGGAAGATCTCGCCGATGCGCGTCAGTCGGATGCCGCGGCCGTCGCGCTCCACCACCGCAACCCCCAGCGCCTCTTCCAGTTCGCGCAATGTCTTGGTCACGGCCGGCGGGCTGACATGCAGCAAGTCAGCCGCTCGCGCCACGCTCCCCTGCCGCGCAACTTCCAGGAATGCCTGCAGGTGACGGAACCGAATGCGGCTCTCGGACATGGATTCGATAACCCCTGAGTTAATGAAACGCCAAAAAATATCATTTTACCGAACCAAACGCCTTGTGCAATGTGAGGGCGGAGGATCGAAACCGTGCCATTCGTCACCATCGGCGGCATCACGCTGCACCATCGCCACATCAAGGCGACCGGCAATGCGCGCCCAATCATATTCATCAATTCGCTCGGCACCGACTTCCGGATCTGGGACGAAATTGTCTCGACGTTCGATGGTGAAATGCCGCTGCTGGTGTATGACAAGCGCGGCCACGGACTGTCCGACATCGGCGACATCAGGTCGATCGACGATCACGTCGATGACCTCTCGGCGCTCATCGATCATTTCGGCTTGAGCAAGGTCGTGCTGTGCGGCCTGTCGGTCGGCGGCATGATCGCGCAGGGGCTCTATGCCAGGCGGCCTGAAATCGTCGAAGGCCTGATCCTTTGCGATACGGCACACAAGATCGGCACGACAGACAGCTGGAACACACGCATCGCGACCGTCGAAAGCAAGGGCATCCAGGCGATTGCCGATGGCGTGCTCAAAGTGTGGTTCACCCCCGCCTTCCACGCGGCGCGTCAGGCCGAGCTCGACGGTTACTGGAACATGATGACGAGGCAAGCGCTTGCAGGTTACGTAGGGACTTGCGCGGCCGTTCGCGATGCCGATTTCACCGATGCTGCACGCCGCATCGCGGTGCCGACGCTCTGCGTCGCCGGCGACCAGGATGGCTCGACACCTCCCGATCTCGTCCGCTCGCTGGCCGCGCTGATCCCCGGCGCGCGCTTCGAAATCATCCGCGACGCTGGACACATTCCTTGCGTCGAACAGCCTGAAGCGCTCACCGCCCTGATCCGCGGCTTTATCGCGTCGCTTGCCCCTGGAGCAGAAACCCATGGATGAAGTCCCCGGCAACGCAACCAGATATCGCACCGGCCTCGCGGTGCGGCGCTCGGTGCTTGGTGACCGCCATGTCGACCGCGCCGAGGTCGCCGCCACCGATTTCGACCAGCCTTTCCAGGAGTTGATCACCGAGGCCGCCTGGGGAACCGTGTGGGCGCGGCCGGGCTTGACCAGGCGTGAGCGTTCGATCGTCACGCTGGCGCTGCTGGCCGCACTCGGCCATGATGAGGAGGTTGCTATGCATGTGCGCGCCACCGTCAACACCGGTGCCTCGCGCGACGATATCTGCGAGGCGTTCCTGCATGTCGCCATCTATGCCGGCGTGCCGGCCGCCAACCGTGCCTTCAGAATTGCCAAGGACGTGTTTTCGGAAATGGACGGAAGCCAGAATGACCGCTGAGTCCGGCTCGAACCGAAGGCCCGAGACCGGCGCCTTCTTCCAGCGCGACCGGACCTGGCATCCACCTGTTCTGACACCGAATTACAAGACCTCCGTGCTGCGCTCGCCGCAGAAGGCGCCGCTGCCGTTCGACAACACGCTGTCGGAG
>NZ_RZRA01000740.1:0-2956 GCF_003998945.1 Mesorhizobium sp. M7A.F.Ca.CA.003.01.2.1
ACATGACACCGACGCTGGCGCGCGGCATGAAGGTCGCGTTCACCACGCCCTACATGTACACGGGCAGCACCGTCTTCACCAAGGCCGACAGCAAGTTCAAGACCACCGAGGACTGCAAGGCCAAGGGCACCAAGATCGCCGTGCTGCTCGGCGCCACCGGCGAGAAGGAAGCCAAGAACGCCTTCCCCGATGCCGACATCAAGAGCTACAAGGGTGGCGGTCCGCTGCTGCTCGACGCCGTCAACAACGGCCAGGCCGACTGCGGCGTCAACGACGTCTCGGCGGTCAAGGGCCAGTCGACCGCCTATCCGGCCGGCACCTTCACCATCATGCCGGACCTTCTGTCGAAGGAGCCGCTTGCCTTCGCCACCCGCTATGATGAGCCGGACCTGTTGATCTGGATGAACCTGTTCCTCAACCAGGTCACTATCGACGGCCGCCTGCAGAAGAACCTCGACTACTGGGTCAATTCCGACGCCTGGAAGAAGGATCACTAAGCAGCGATAAATCCAGGCGGTTTCGCGCGCATCTTAAACGCCGCGAAGCCGCCCGGAATTTCGTTTCATCTGTCGTTGCCTGCGCTCTGGGGATTTCACCCAACGATGCTCGAAAATTTCAGTTTCCGCACCATCGTCGAATACCTGCCGTTGTTCGGACAGGGCCTGGTCACGACCGTTTGGCTGTCGGCGCTGTCCTTTGTCGGCGCGCTCATCGTCGGCATCGTGCTGTGCGCCATGAATCTGCAGCGCGGCTGGCTGTTTCGCGCCCCGGCCAAGGCCTATATCGATGCGGTGCGTGCCACGCCCTTGCTGGCGCAGCTCTATTTTCTTTATTTCGGCCTGCCCCGGCTCGGCTTCGTTCTGCCGGAACTCGTCGTCGGCATCCTCGCGTTGTCGCTGAACAGCGGCGCCTATATCGCTGAAATCATTCGCGCCGGCATCCTGTCGATCCCGCGCGGCCAGGTCGAGGCCAGCGTCGCTTCGGGCATGACCTATGTCCAGCGCATGCGCCTTGTCGTCCTGCCGCAAGCCTTCAAGGTGACGATCCCGCCGCTGCTCGGCCAGGCGATCGTGCTGGTCAAGGATTCCGCCCTTTTGTCGCTGATCTCGGTTTCGGAACTGACACGCGCCGGTCAATTGCTCGCCTCCGACCGCTTCATGCCGGCGGAAGGCTTCCTCACCATCGCCGCCTTCTATCTGCTGCTCTATTACGGCCTGAAAGGACTGGCTGGGCTCTCCAGCCGCTGGCTCGGCACAGCGGGGGCGCGGACATGATCTGGCAACAACTGCAAAGCCTCGCCGGCTCCTATCCACTGGCCCTGCGCGGCCTCGGCATGACCGTGTTGCTGTCGCTGATCAGCCTGGTGCTCGGCACGCTGCTCGGCTTCGCCCTCGGCATCCTGCGGACCGGCGGCAACCGTCTGATCTCGGGTTTGATCGGGGCCTGGGTCGACCTGATCCGCGGCACGCCGTTCCTGGTGCAGATCTTCCTGATCTTCTTCATCCTGCCTGAGTTCGGCATCGAACTCGATGCCTTCACCGCCGGCATCATCGCGCTGACCAATCTGGCTGCCTGCTTCATCTGCGAGATCGTCGTCGCCGGCATCCGCTCGGTGCCGACAGGCCAGGTCGAGGCGGCACTGGCGTCCGGCCTGTCGCGCTGGCAGCGCATGCGCCAGGTGGTGCTGCCGCAGGCGATGCGCATCGTGCTGCCGCCATTGGTCGGGCAGTATGTGCTGCTGATCAAGGATTCTTCTGTCGTCTCGGCCATCGGATTGACCGACCTCACCCGCGTCGGCTGGCTGGTGGTGCAGCGTGTGCCCAACGGCCTGCTGGTGTTCTTCCTCGTCGGCGTCGGCTATTTCATCGTCTGCTATCCGCTGATCATGCTGGCCCGCCGGCTGGAGCAGCGCATGGGCGCGGCGCATGCCGAGGTGCAGTTGTGACTTCCAACCCCAAAGGTCCAGAAAACATGACCAAAACGGGCCTTGCCAAAACCGGCATGATCGACTTTCGCGGCGTCAACAAATGGTTCGGCTCGCTCAACGTGCTCAAGGACATCACGCTCAGCGTCGAACCGCGCGAAGTGGTCGTCGTCTGCGGCCCGAGCGGCTCGGGCAAAAGCACTCTGATCCGCTGCGTCAACGGCCTGGAGGCGATCAAGGACGGCGATCTCGTCGTCGACGGCCAGCGCCTGGGCGACCCCGCCACCAACATGACCCAGCTGCGCACCGAGATCGGCTTCGTCTTCCAGTCGTTCAACCTCTACCCGCATAAGACGGCACTCGAAAACGTCACGCTCGCCCCCATCCATGTCCGCAAGATCCCGCGTGCCGAAGCCGAAAAGGCCGGCCGCGAATTGCTGGCCAAGGTAGGCCTCGCCGACAAGGTCAATGCCTATCCAGCACAGCTCTCCGGCGGCCAGCAGCAGCGCGTGGCGATCGCGCGTTGCCTCGGCATGCGGCCCAAAATCATGCTGTTCGACGAGCCGACCTCGGCGCTCGATCCCGAGATGATTTCCGAAGTGCTCGACGTCATGGTCGCGGTCGCCGAGGAAGGCATGACCATGATGGTGGTGACGCACGAGATGGGCTTTGCCCGCAAGGTCGCCCAGCGCGTGGTGTTCATGGACGCTGGCGCCATCGTCGAAAGCGGCACGCCCGACGAGTTCTTCTCACACCCCAAGACCGACCGCAGCCGCGCTTTCCTGAGCAAGATTCTGCGGCACTAAAGGCGGGCGGTCAGGTCGCCTCTTCCGCGCTGCCGCCAATCGCAAACGCTGCCGGGCCGCCGCGCCGCCTGAGCAGCGCGATGGCGAGGAAGGCGATGACGCCGCTCGCGGCGACGACCACCAGCACCCACAGGGAATTGGCGACCGATGTCCGCGCCATCATGAAGGCGAGCGCGAACGGCGCAAAGGCCGAGGTGAACTGACGGGCAGCGCTCGCCTTCATGAT
>NZ_RZRA01000741.1:0-2949 GCF_003998945.1 Mesorhizobium sp. M7A.F.Ca.CA.003.01.2.1
ATCCTGTCCCTTGATTTCGTCGGCGATAGTTTTTGCGGGCCGCGTTCTCTTCTCGATGAGCCCGAGCTTTGGCCGCAAAAGGTGATTGTCATGACGCTGGCCAAGGTCGGTGCGGCCGCCGGTCCCGACTTCGGGCGGTTGCAGGAGGTCAAGGCCAAGGCCGGAAATCGCGCTGTCATTGCGGCCGGCGGTGTCCGCGACGAGAACGACATCAGGGCCTTGTCCGCCATGGGCGTCGCCGCGGCACTGGTCGCAACCTCATTGCACAACGCTACGCTCACGCCCGGCCACCTCGCGTCACTCGGCGCCTGATCGTCGTTGCTCGTCAGCTCCCGAAGGGCGTGCGCCCTTCGGGAGCTGACGTTTCAAAAGCCCAGAACCTTTTTCAGCCGGCGCAACAGACCATCCGTCTCAGAAGAGGGTTTTTCCTGTGCGGGGCTGTCTCTTGTCTAGGCTGCGAACGGATGCTTGACCTTGTCGCGCTGGGCCGTTGCTTCGGCGGCGGTCGGGGTTCCTGCAACGGCGCGCTGGATGGCTTCCTTTGTCGCCTCGTAATTGTATTTCTGGATCTTGGCGTCGTCCGCCGCGTCCCAATGGATGAATACCCCGACGCAGATGAACACGTCGTCTGCTTCGTTGGCCGGAATGGTCCCGTCCGCAACGCTGTCCTGCACGGCCTTTGCCACGGCGTGCTGCGCCGGGCCGAACATCTGGACCGCCTGTTTGGCACCCTTGATCGTGACCTTGTTGAACATCACGGTGTTGGGTTTGCATTGAAGATTGGGCGCGATCACCGCCAAAAGCGAAGTAAAGCCGTCCTTGTTGTTGGTAAGCGCGTTGCAAAATGCCGTTTCGACCGCGCTCCCCCGCGGGCCGATGAGCAGGTCGACATGCGCGACTTCGTTGCCGTCTCCCACCAGCGATTCACCGACCATAACCTTTGATATTTTTGCCATGCCAATTTCCTCCAAGACACAATTATGATGTCCACGGACGCTGCAACCGAGCAGGCGCTCGATGGACAGCTATCCTTGTTGGCAGCGTCCGGATTTGCCCGGACCGGTTGGCTAGATAGCCGCGGAAGCACAGCTTCCGCTTTTGGAAGTCAAGCACCAACGCCGCGATTATGCAAGGTGAGGGCGAGGGTGTGGACTAAAAGAGTAGCCACGGTGAGGTCGGCCGAGGTGCCGGGGTTGATGTTGTCGGCCTTCAGCCGGCGGTCGAACTCCATGAGCAGACGAATGCGCGACGGTTCGTCGCCCTCGGCATGGAGCGCCGCCTGAACGGCAACGGCTTCCTGCCGCGCCTGATTTGCGACGTGAACGCCGTGCTTGCGCATCACATGGCTGTCGGGGAAGCCGGCGAGAAACGCCATGTAGACGAACACCGTCGGCCACATGCCGTCTTCTTCACGTGCCAACGCTCCATCCAGCGCGGCGAGCCCGACCCCGAACACGTCGCCGAAACAGTTGCTGTACTGGCGAGCGATCATGTCGCGGTCGGCAGCCTCCCTCATCGCGTCCAGCAAATGGACCTTCGGCTCCTGCCGCACATCGTTGGCGGCTTCTCCGAGGCCGCCTGGCGCGGCCGTGACGATCGCCTCGAATACCGCCTTGGTATCCTGCACGCTCAAAGCCCGAAGCAGCGAATCGAGATTGTCACGCAGTCTGTCACCGCCCATTTCGGCGGCGCATATCAGAGGCCCTGCCAGAAGGATGATTCCGAGATTGGTATTGGTTGCGACCGCCAGTCGTGTCGCGCGCACCGCCTCCAGCATCCGCTGCCCGACCGGCAGACGAGGATCGGTCAGCGGCCCGGAGGAAACCTCCGCACTTGTCATGAACTGGGCGGCGGACATGCCGTGTCCGTCGGCGAACAGATGGACGTTGCCCGGCTTTAGGGCTTCGATCTCCATCCTGCAGGCATTCTTATAGCTGGCCCGGAGGCGTTCACGCGAAAGCACCACCTTGCCCGCCCTCACGAATTCGCAGGCGCGGCAAAACGGTAGGGCCGCGGTGCGGCGGCCGCCTCGGCGCGGTCGGCCAGAAGTTTCAGCAAGGCATCGGCGATTGCTTCGGCGATGTTCACGGCGACCACCGACTGCAATCCCGACCATGCGGGCATGCTGTTCACTTCGAGTATGAACAGATTGCCGTCGTCAGCCCGCACGATGTCCACGCCGGCAAAATCCGCGCCGACCGCGGCTGACGCAGCGACGGCCAGCGATGCCAGTTCCGCCTTGCCATGTTCGGAAACCTGTTCCGGCACGCCACCCCGGTTGACGTTCGTGATCCAGTCGTCGCTGATGCGGCTCATCATCGCCACGGTCTCTCCGGCGCAGACAAACACGCGGAAATCCCGGAAAGGCGGACCGGCACGCGACACATATTGCTGAAGGTAGTAGACGCTGTTCACCTCTTCTGCGGCCGGCAGGTCCGAGAACGTGCGGATCAGCTTTATGCCGCGGCCTTGCGCCCCGAACAATGGTTTCAGCACCAGCGGTCCCCGCGGAAGCTCTTGCGCCGCGACCTCCTCGGCGACGGCAAGTCCTTCTACGGCAAAGGTGCGTGGCGTAGGCAGGCCGGCATTTTTCAGGAGGAATGTCGTCATCGACTTGTCGACGCAGCGCTCGATCGCCTGCGCGGAATTCCATACGGGAACCGACAGTCTGCTTAACGCGTGCAGCACCCCGAGGCGCCGGGTAACCGCTTCGAACGATCCGGCGGCGATCGAACGGACGAGCACGGCGTCGGGCAGCGTGCCGCCGAAGCCGGGGATCGCAAGTCCGCTCGGGCTGCTGGTATCGAATGCGATCGCCGCCAGCGGCACGGCTGTAACGGCGGCGCCCCCCCGACCAAGTCCTGCCGCCAGGCCGTTGGAGCCGGTGTCCACTTTGTCGCTGACGATCAGGATGCGAGGGATCATGTGGCCTCTCGGGTGCGGGAATGT
>NZ_RZRA01000742.1:0-2949 GCF_003998945.1 Mesorhizobium sp. M7A.F.Ca.CA.003.01.2.1
GAACACGTTCCAGCCCTGCTTGGCGGCATCGTCCATGTTCGGGATCATCAGCACGAAGGCGGCCAGGAACAGATAGCCGAAAACGGCCGACCAGATCACCGACATGACCATGGCGCGCGGCACGGAAGAAGCCGCCTTGATGGTTTCCTCCGAGGTGTGCGCGGAAGCGTCATAACCGGTGATCGTGTAGATCGGCAGCAACAGTCCGAGCGCGAACACCCAGGCATTCGAGACGGATGGCCACACGCCGGCGCCTGCGTCCCCGGAATAGTTCTTGAAGGTGAAGAGACGGCTGAAATCCCAGGTCTCAGCGGAAGCCAGGCAGACGATGGCGATCAGGATCGAGCCGAAGAAGATGAGATAGCCCGAGAAATCGGTCAGCTTCGCCGTCAGCTTGATGCCGAGATGGTTGATCAGCGCCTGCGCGCCGGTGATGATGATCAGAAAGATCATCTGGTTTGTCAGCGTGCCTTCGATTCCGAGCGTCGGGCCGAAAGCGCCGATGAAAAACGTCCAGGTGCCGACATTGATGGCGCCGAGCACGGTGATCAGGCCGAGCAGATTGAGCCATGCGGTGACCCAGCCGGTGCCGCGGTTGCCGAGGATCGAACCCCAGTGATAGAGGCCGCCGGCCGTCGGATAGGCCGAGCTGATCTGCGACATGGCGACCGCAAAGGTCAGCGAAACGAAGCAGCCGACCAGCCAGCCGATGCCGATGCCGATGCCGCCGGCGCCGGAGGTGGCCTGGGCCAGCGAATTGATGCCGCCCGACAGGATGCAGATGATGGAGAAGGAAACGGCGAAGTTCGAAAAGCGACTGAGGCGCCGCTCCAATTCCTGGGCATAGCCCATGCTGTGGAGGTGCTTTACGTCCTCCGCCTTGTCAACTTCAGTATAACCCGGTGCTGCCATTTTAGTGTCCCCTGTTGGTTTTCGGGTCGGGATGAGATCCCGCCCTAGCTAGCCGATTGAACTGACTTTCCGACTGAATGCGATCTGGTGTGTCCGGCCTCCTCTGGCTCCAGATCCGAAAAAATGCCCGTGAGCAGATCCGCCCATTTCCGCTGCCCGGTCTCGCCGGCGATTTCGTCATTGCGGATTTCGATCATCGCGCAGGGCAGTCCGCGCGAGCGCGCATGCCGTTCCAGCGTGAAATAGACGCGGTCATCAGGTGAATACGGCTCGTTGACCCCGACGGTGACACCGGAAAGCCGCTTCAGCGCCGATATCAGCGGCGCCGCCAGCCGGCGATCCTCGTCATGGATGATGCCGATATGCCAGGGCCGGTTGCGGCCCTTGTATACCGGCGTGAAGGAATGGACCGAAACCAGCCGCGTTTCCTGACCGTGTGACAGCCTGTGGCTGATGATATCCGCAATCGTATCGTGGAAAGGGCGCCACGAAAGCGCGACACGCGCGGCACGCTCACTTTCCGACAGGCCGGCATTGCCCGGTATGGCCGTTGTCTCACTGACCGGCGGCACCAGGTCGGGCGCGTCAAGCGGCCGGTTGCAGTCGATGACAAGGCGCGAAATGCGGGTTTCGACGAGCGTCGCGTCGAGCGCCTGCGCCATGCGGCGGGCAACCGGCAGCGCGCCGGGATCCCAGGCGATGTGGCGCGACAGGTCCTCGACAGCAAGGCCGAGCGTGCCGAATTCGGCGGGCAGGAAGTTCGAGGCGTGATCGCAGGTCAGCACGAAAGGGCTTGATCCGCCGGGGTTCGTCACCCTTACGGTATCAGACGATGCAAGGCTGGCGGGCCGTGCTTTCTCCATACTCTGCCGTCCCCGGGGAGCGCTGTATCGTATGTTACGTATTTTGCCTCATTGCGTCCCTGTGGATGATTTCATACAGTTTGTCCGGCTTTGTCAAATGCGATTTCGGAAAAGACCATCGACCGAGCCAAGGGTGGGGAAAAGATGATTTCCAACATTGCCGAACTGATCGCCGACCGCGTCGGCACGATGCCGGCCAGCGAACGGCGCGCGGCCCAGACACTGATTGCCTTCTACCCGATGATCGGCTTGAAAACGGTCGCTGAATTCTCGGCCGCAGCCGGCGTTTCCTCGCCGACAATCCTGCGTTTCGTCGCCCGGTTGGGCTTTCAGAACTATCCGGAGTTCCAGTCGAGCCTGCAGGACGAACTGGCGGCGCAACTGCAATCGCCGGCGACAAGGACGCTCAATCCGCCCTCGCCCGGCGGCGGGACCGTGTCGCCGATGCTGGAAGCGACGCTCGACAATATGCGCGAGACATTCAGGCACCTGTCCGACAAGCAGCTTGCCGACATCGCCGCCCGGCTGGCGGACCGGCGCGGCAAGACCTTCCTGATCGGCGGCCGCTTCACCGATCCGCTGGCGCGCTACATGGCCGCCCACCTCGCCATCATCCAGCCGGATGTCTTTCACCTCGCCGGGCAGGAAAGCATGTGGCGTGACCGGCTGATCGACATGGGCAAGCGCGACGTGCTGGTCATCTTCGACATCAGGCGCTACCAGGACAGCCTCCTCCGCTTCGCCGAGAAGGCGCATCAGCGTGGCGTGCAGATCGTACTGTTCACCGACCAGTGGCTGTCGCCGATCGCCCGCCTTGCTCGCCATGTCATCGCCGGACGAACCGCAGTGCCGTCGGCATGGGATTCATCGGCGGCCCTTTTCGTCGTCGCCGAAACGCTGATCGGCGCCGTCACCAGGCAACTGGAAGCAGAAGGCGCCAAACGCATTCGCGAGATGGAAAGTCTGCGTTAGTGCATATGCGATGATCCGAAGCGTTACGCATATTTTCTCAAACGTTACATATATTTAATGTGCGCAGCCCCCGGAGAATTGTCATAAAGACGCGATATCGAGACGGCTTCTTTGCCTTACAATAGCCTCGCTGCGTCTGCTTCATTTCGGGAAACCGGTAGACGGAAGGATTGTTTTACCAACCGGAGTGCTGATGGCCGCC
>NZ_RZRA01000743.1:0-2947 GCF_003998945.1 Mesorhizobium sp. M7A.F.Ca.CA.003.01.2.1
ATTTCGAGTTGTGACTTTGTCGTTGTGAATGACCGAATCGCCTAGGTTGCTTTTTTGATCCAAATAGTCGAACGAAAGATATGGTCCTCGCTCTGTGGTCAATGGTGGCCGTGACCACCTTTATACTTGTGGCCCGCCACAATCGGGTTTCTGTTGTAGCGATTGGCTATATCGGCCTTCTTGCTTATTCGGTGCCCGCGCTGATTGGCTTCACGCGGCCTGTGAGCGCGAAAGGATTGGTGCCATATCTTGAGCCGGCGTCGTCGGAAGCAATTCTGGTGATGGTCGCTGCTTGGCTAGGGTTCGGGTTGGCGCTGCTGCTGATGCCTTCGTCTGTGGGCGGCAGGCGTCCCCCTTGTTACCAACTGCACCCGATGCGGGTCATCTGGTTCATTCGGTGCGCGCTGATCATTTCTTTAGCCTGCTATGCATGGATGGCAAACAGGGCTGGACTTGAGTGGTACGCGATGGAGCGTGCCGACATCTATGACGCCGTCGGTGGGCTCATTTCCATCGTGTGGCGTTGGGTCAGCGGCATCGGTCTTCTGGCATCAATCTATTTCGATAGGCCATGGGGTCGCGGCGCTCGTATTTATCAAGCCATCTTTGCGTTAATGGTCGCACTTAATGCGATCGCGGGTGATCGGACGGTCCCGGTGATCTTGGCAATGGCGTTTGCCATCGTGTTATTGTGGGAGTGGCCGATAACGAAGGCGGCCCTGCATTGGAAGGCATGGGCGATCGGGCTGGCGACGCTTGCGATCATCTTCTTTATGAAGCCCTTCTATCTGGCCTACAAACGCGACCTGCCGTTTGGCAGGATGCTGACAGGCGGTTCTGATCCGATGGCTATGGTGGCCTCCTGGGAAGCCTTCGGCACTCATGAAAACATCGAAGGGCTGATTAGGAGTAGCACGACCTATCCATGGTGGAACACGGTTCGCGATACCTTGGCGCAACTGCTAATTCAGCCGTCGGCCTTCGGCTTCGACAGCACTGGGTTCAACACGGTGCTCCAGACCCAGATATTTTCACAGGCGTTGTACGGCTTGGCTGGTACATTCTGGGGGCAGGCGTGGGCGATTGGCGGTATTCCCGTTGTGATCGTATTTGGGTTGATCTATGGCGGAGCGTTGGTGGCGTTGCATCATGCTTCGCTCAAAAGTAAGGGTATGTGGTTCTTCTTCTGGATCATCCTCGGCAGCGTGATTGGGGTCTATGCGCACCGGAATGCCTTGGAGAATGTTCTTGCGCAGGCACGGCAGCCATTCGTCGGTTTCGTGACGATTCAGGTCTTGGTGTGGGTACTGCTCTTCGGGCGCTTCCATACCAGCATTCCGGCTGTTCCGATTGTGGGTCGAGACTACGGCAAATGAACTGACGTTGAGCGGCGCCTTGGGGGAGGCAAATGAATGGTGGAGCAGGTATATCTCGATCGGCAGCATGATCGTCTTGTATTCATCGACCAACCAGCCGACGAAGGATTCTGGGACGATCGTTGGGCGCAATCCCTAACAGCAACGGACATTCGGAAAAAGAGCGTCTTTGTCCAGCATGTTACCCGAAAGTATTTAAGCCCGCCTGATCGAGTGATTGATGCAGGCTGCGGTGTGGCAAACACAGTCTTTGGGCTCCATCACGCCGGGTTCGAGGCATACGGACTAGACTTTGCCCCCGTAACCATCGCTAGAATCAAGAAGCACGCCCCCGAACTTAATATCGTTCTCGGCGACGTGCGAGAAATGCCATTCGAGGATGCCTTTTTCGAAGGGGTGTGGTCCTTAGGGGTGATCGAACATTTCAAGGATGGTTACGCATCGATCATCGAGGAGGTACGCCGAGTGCTGAAACCTGGCGGACTCCTTTTCCTAACTGTCCCCAGCGTGTCGCCATTGAGGCGTCTAAAGATGCGGCTCGGTCGATACGAAGATGTGAGTGCCGCGGACATGGCTCGATTTTACCAATTTGCCTTCACCCCGAACGACACAATTAGAACGATCAGCGGGATGGGGTTCCGGCTTTTGGAAAGTCGGTCCAGGGGCGGATATCTGGGGTTGATGCGGGAAAGCAATTTGTTCAAGCGCCTGCTTGAACCATTGTATGAGAGCCGGTCGCGACCGATGGTGACCTTACGACGCGCGATCGACTTAGTGATCAGTCCAGTATCGTTTCACACAAAGCTGTTCGTCTTCAAAAAGAACTAGCTGAAACTGAATTTTCGAACTCCGACCTCAGTTACTTGTATCCAGCACGAGTTGTCGCGGCGCTTCGACTGAAGTCCTGTTGATCATTTCCGCAGCGTCAACGCGCCGAAGACTCATTCATTGATCTTTATCCTGACGGAGCTTCTCATCGATGTCTCTCAGGCTTTTGTTGTACGCTCGCGTCTCTCGCCGCACCCCTATCGTGGCAATAACTACCCACGCGATAGAGAAGGCGCCGATGAGGACTCCTAAAACTAAATGTCTTATGTCAGGCATATGTGCTTTTGCGCGTCCTAGGTGCGTCAATGACTTACCGAGCGCACGATTCTCTTGCCGATACTCAGAATTTTAAGTCTGTATCTGCCAACTTGGCGAATGATATCCAGAATCATAATCGCCCGCGCCAAGCCTAACCTCCACCCGGCGAACATACCAAAAATCAAAAACTGAACAACTGCCCGGAAGGGCGGAAAGGAAACACCATGGACCGCAACTTCGCGCGGGCGCTTGCGCTTGTTCTCAAATCGGAAGGCGGGTGGTCGGACCATCTGGCCGATCCTGGCGGCGCCACCATGAAGGGCGTGACGCTTGCCAGCTTCCGCCGCTATGTGAAGGCGGGCGCGACAAAGGCGGATCTGCGCGCGATCAGCGACGCGCAGGTCGCCACCGTCTATCGCCGCTTCTACTGGGACGCTGTGCTCGGCGCCGAGTTGCCCGATGGCGTCGATCACGCGGTATTCGAT
>NZ_RZRA01000744.1:0-2936 GCF_003998945.1 Mesorhizobium sp. M7A.F.Ca.CA.003.01.2.1
CTCCTGCGGCCCGCCATCCTTCCTGACATAGGTGATGGCGCCCGACGGGCAGCTTTCGGCGATGGCGACGATCTTCTCGACGCTGGCCGCCTCGGGATGGATCCATTGACCCGGCGCGTTGGGCACGAAGACGTGCGGATCGCCGAGCACGCAGTTGCGCGAATGGATGCAGCGCTTGCCGGAAAACCCGACGTCGATCTTGTCGCTTTCGACCATGCCGGCCATAGCTGAGCTCCTTTTGCCTGAAGCACGTCGCGTCTGAACAGTTCGAGGCGGCGCGCGCTGGGTATTTGCACAGGCTATGGCTCCAGCCCGAAGACCGTCAAGCTGGCAAACCGGTCAGGGGACCAGTTCGATCTCCTCGGTCTCGCCGCCGCTGCAGGTATAGCAGCAATCCTCGCATTTTTCCTTGTTGCCGGGGCCGACGCCCCAATAGGTGCCCTCGTCACCATCGACCCAGGCGCCGTAACAGATCGATTCCCCGGCGTTGCAGGATATCGGCAGCTGCTTGGTCTCGCCGTCGTCGAGGTAGAAGTCCTTGTCATCGCCCGGCCAGACATAGTCGCGATCCTGGCTGTAGAGTTCGACGCGCATGGCGTTGGGGTGGCCGTTCTTGATGGCAAAGGTGACATCGTCGGCACGCGCCGCCGGCACGAGCAGCATGAGGAGAGACAGCGCGGCCAGCACGCGGCGCGCATAGATATGAAACATGAGTGACCCCCTGAATAAGCGGCCCACCCGGCCGCGTGGCGACCATCGCACGCAGCGCTGAATCGCGGAAGTGGACCGGACGAGCCGATCCCTGACTTAATTTGGGTCCAACGAAAACTTCCGCGCTCTACGGCACCAGATCGATCGTCTCTGTCGAGTGTTCGACGCAGATGAAGCAGCAGGTGTCGCAAGGCTGGTCATTGTCCGGCCCGACGCCGGCCGAGAGGCTGTCATTGCCGTCGGCCCAGGCGCCATAGCAGATATGTTCGCCCTGATTGCAGGAGAACGGCACAGATTTCTGCGACCCTGGGGCGATCAGGAACACCTTGTCGTTGCCCGGCCAGACCGTCTCGCGGTCGCGGCTGAACAGCTCGACCGCGACTGCTTCCTTGCGCAGGTTCTTGACGAAGAAGGCCATGTCGGCGGCCTGCGCCGAGGCGGTGAAGACCAGCGCCGCCAGTGCAACCATACGAAACAGCGTCACGGCCTGGATCTCCCGAATCACCGCGGCAGAATCGCATGCCTGCCCGCTACTAGGAAGGTGCGGAACCCTGCGTCGCGATCTCATGCCCCAGCCGCACCGTTTCACGCACCAGCAGGTCGAGATCCTCGCGCCGTGTGCGATGATTGGTGATCGCCACGCGCAACCAGTGCTCGCCATGCACCGTGGTGTCCGAAAGGGCCGCAATGCCCTGTTCCTGCAGCCGCAGCATGATCTCCGTGTTGAGCACCTTCAGAGCCTCGCCTGTCAGACCGGGCTGATAGCGGAAGCAGACGATGTTGACGGTCGGCGATGCCGCCAGCTGCAGCCGCGGCGCGGCCTCGATCAAGCCGGCAAGATAGACGGCCTGGGCAATGTTCTGGTCGATCAGGCGGCCGAATTTCTCGACACCGTGCTCCTTCAGCGCCATCCACACCTTCAGCGCGCGAAAACCGCGCGACGTCTGCAGGCCGTAGTCGTGCAGCCATTCGCCGGAAGCGAGGCCGCGCGGCGTCGATTCCAGATATTCCGGCGTCACCGCGAAGGTCCCGCGATGCGCGGCGGCATCCCTGACCAGGGCGCAGCCGACTTCGAACGGCGCGTGCAGCCATTTGTGGGGATCGAGCGCGACCGAATCCGCCCGTTCGATGCCGGCGACGCGATGGGCATTCTCAGGCGCAATGGCGATCAGCGCGCCGATGCAGCCGTCGACATGGAACCAGAGGCCTTCCTCATGTGACAGCTTCGCAAGCGCCTGCAAATCGTCGATCGCCCCGGTGTTGACGGTGCCCGCCGTACCGATGACGCAGGCCGGCTTGAACCCTGCCGCGCGGTCCTCTGTGATCGCTGCCCGCAAGGCGGCGATATCGATGCGCAGCCCGGCATCGGTCGGGATGCGGCGCAGTGCCCGGTTGCCGAGGCCAAGTGCCTCCATCGCCTTGCGGTGGCACGAGTGGATCTGCTCCGAGCCGTAGAAGCGCAGCGGCTTTTCGATGGCGGCGACACCATGCTCGCGCACGTCGATGCCGGCCTTGACGTTGCGCGCCACGGTCAGCCCGATGATGTTGGCCATCGAGCCGCCGCTGACCAGCGTGCCGCCGGCAGAAGCGGGAAAGCCCAGCATCTCCTTGCACCAGTTCACCACCTGGCTGTCCATCAGCCCGGCGGCGTGGTTGCCACCGCCGAGGTTCGAGCCCTGGATTGCCGCCAGGAAATCGCCGAGCGCACCGGTGAAATTGCTCGACCCCATATACCAGGACCAGAAGCGCGGATGGATGTTGCCCATTGGATAGGACATCACCGTGCGGGACACCTCAGAATAGACCGCATCCAGCGGCGCCGGCGAGCGCGGCAGCGGCGCCGAGAAGGCCCCTCTCACATCGGCCGGCATCTCCCGCCAGACCGGGCGGTCGCGCACATCGCGGAGGTAATCGACCGCATCGTCGATGACCCGGTGCGACAGGGCCTGCACATCGGCCCAGTCCAGGGGATCGAGCGTTTCCTCGGCCAAAAGGCCGAGGTTTTCTTGCACGGCGTCCATACCAGATCTCCCGTCAAGCCGCCGGGAACTGGCAGCCGGGCGTCGAGCGCGACAGGGCGGTCTCGTCGGCATCCATCTCGGCCTCGATGCCGTCGAACAGCGGTGTCGACATGTAGCGTTCGCCGGTGTCGGGCAGCATGCACAGGATCACCGCACCGGCCGGCGCCTCCTCCGCGACCTGCCGTGCCACGGCGAAGGTCGCGC
>NZ_RZRA01000745.1:0-2923 GCF_003998945.1 Mesorhizobium sp. M7A.F.Ca.CA.003.01.2.1
AGGCGGACGTGGTCGATGCGGCGCTGGCTTTTCATGGCGGCCATCTCGGCGACCCGCTCGAGGCGCTGCGCCGGGTCGGCGGCCGGGAATTCGCGGCGATCGCCGGTGCCATTCTGGCCGCGCGGATGCAGAAGATCCCGGTGCTGCTCGACGGATTGGCGGCGACGGCAGCCGCAGCGGTACTGCATGGCGTCAATCCCGCCGCGCTCGACCATTGCCTGCTGGCCAGCCTGTCGCCGGAACCCGCGCATGCACGCGCCGCCCAACGGCTCGGCTTGCGCCCGTTGCTTGATCTGGGCATCAGCCATGGCGAAGGGGCAGGGGCCGCCCTTGCAGCGGGTCTGGTCAAGGCCGCCGCGCTGACCAGTTCGGGCATGGCTGCGGCGGTACGCGGTTAGGGCTTGAGGTATTACCGCCGTCGAGCCGCCACCGCCGCGGTCGGCAATGCTGGCAATTCCTCCATCACCCGGCTCAGCGGGAAGATGGCGATCGCCTCGGTGCCTTCGCGCAGCTTGGAATGAAGTTCGAACTCGCCGCCATGCATTGCGAGCAGCCCTTGCACGATCGGCAGGCCAAGCCCGGTGCCTTGCTCGGCGCTCTTGATGGCGATGGAGCCCTGGCCGAAGGCGGAAAGCACGATCGGGATCTCATCTTCCGGTATGCCCGGGCCATTGTCCTTGATCGAAATGTATTGTCCGCCGCCCGCCGTCCAACCGACACGGACGCGGATTTCGCCGCCGGTGGCGGTGAATTTTATCGCGTTCGACAGAAGGTTGAGCGTGATCTGCCGCACGGCCCGTTCATCGGCGAACAGCCGAGGCAGCTCGTGCTCGAAATCCTGGACGACACGGATATCCTTGTTGCGCGCTCTCAACTCCATCATGTGACAGCAGTCCTCGACGATACCAAGCAGCATCACCGGCTCTTCATTGAGCTGGTAGCGGCCGGCCTCGATGCGTGACAGGTCGAGAATCTCGTTGATCAGGTCGAGCAGATGCTGGCCGGATTCGTGCACGTCATGGGCGTAGTCACGATAGGTGGGATTGCTCATCGGTCCCAGCACCTCGTTCGACATCACCTCGGAAAAACCGAGAATGGCGTTGAGCGGCGTGCGCAATTCGTGGCTCATCGAGGCGAGGAACCGCGATTTCGCCAGATTAGCGTCCTCGGCCCGCCGCCGCGCTTCGTCCGACATCGATTTCGCCGTCTCCAGTTCGGCGATCAGCGCATCCTTTTCGGAGCGGAACGACAGCATCATCAGGGACGAGTGGTTCAGATGACGGGCCACATAGGCGAAAAACGGCAGCGACACGACCAGCAGCGCGGCCATGATCGCCTCGACCGGCATCCATAGCTTGGCGCCGGCATAGGCGTAGAGCGCCACGGGAACGGCAAAGGTCGCCAGCAGCGCGCCCCGCAGAGACGAGGTCATCACCGCGGTCGCCGCCATGGCGAACAACAGCACCACGGCCTTGACGATGTGGAACGGATCGACCTCGCAGACGCTGCAGCCAAGCCACACGAACCAAGCCCAGCCGAGACCGCACAGGAAATGGCCGATCAGGAATTCCCGCCGTGCTTGCAAAGGGTTGAGCTCGGAAGCTTCAGTGCGCTCGATGCGCCGCGCCATGACGGCAACGATAGTGTAGCAGGTTAGCGTGAACAGCGCCCAAAGCCCGATCTCATTGCCGATTCCGGCCAGCCGGCCACCCGCGGCAATCGCCAGCACGAGAAGCGGGATGGCGATGGCGCCGCTTGTCATCGCTCGGGCATGCAGCTTCAGCAGTTCGCGATCGAAATCGGGATTGCCGGCCTGCTGCGAAAGACGGTCACGCGTCTTGCGCACCGCGCGCGCGACATCGCTGTTGCGATGGCGTTTCCTGCGGTCCACAATGAACTTGTCCGCTGTGTTCGAGCGTTGCAAGGGCATCAAAACTTCAATTTATGCGAGCAGCGGTTTCCAAGTGTTAAGCTACGTTCGAATGATTAACCAACCGTTTGCCATATGAGCCGTTCATGGTCGCCGAGGCCGCGCCGGCGATACGTTGCGCGCCCCAGAAGCCTGTGGCGCCGGCTGGTGGATTACGGGCTTGCCGTCATCATCCTCGGACTGCTGATCCTGCTGGCGGCCCGCCTCGACCGGGTGGAGACACGCAAGACGCAAGGCGTGGCAATCATCAACGACGGCGATTCGATCACGCTTGGCACCGAGCGTATCCGCATGCGCGGCATCGATGCTCCGGAATATACGCAGACCTGCCGCAAGAACGGCGCGGACTATTCCTGCGGCACGCTTGCGCGTCAGTCGCTCGTTCGCCTGATCGCCGGCAAGCCCGTCTCTTGTACCGGCTGGCAGCGTGATCGTTATGGCCGGCTGCTCGGCGACTGCACCGCCGGCGGCAAGGATCTCAACCGCGCGCAGGTCGAGGCGGGCTGGGCGGTTGCCTATGGCGACTTCGAGAGCGAGGAAGCCATCGCCCGCGCGGCAAAGGCCGGCATCTGGGCGGGAACGTTCGATCAGCCGCAGAATTGGCGAGACAGCCATCACGGCGAAGTCGTCGAGAAGAAGCACGGCACACTGGCGTCGATCGGCGATGCCGTGCGCGAGATTTTTCGCTTCTGGTGATGCGCATCCTGGAACTGGAACCGAGGACGAACAGGAGGATGGAATGAAGCTCTTCGACGGTGGCCGGGCGCCCAATCCAAGGCGGGTCCGCGTTTTCCTGGCCGAGAAAGGCATCGAGGTTCCGCAGGTGCCCATCGATATGGGCGCGTTGGAACACAGGCAACAGGCGGTCAGCTCGCGCAACCCCTTGCAGCGTCTGCCGGTGCTGGAGCTCGACGACGGCACCGTCATCACCGAATCCGTCGCCATCTGCCGCTATTTCGAGGAGCTGCATCCCGAACCGGCCCTGTTCGGGCG
>NZ_RZRA01000746.1:0-2921 GCF_003998945.1 Mesorhizobium sp. M7A.F.Ca.CA.003.01.2.1
GAGCCTGTTTTCCGGGATCAGCCGCACCGTGTCGGCCGGTAAATCCTTGAGATGACGCAACGGCTCGCGGCCGATCTCGGCCACCGCGGCGCCATCGACGAAATTGTCGACCTTGGCGAGCTTGAGCCGTTTCCCCGCTGCGAGGCTCTCGCGCAGGCTCGGCGCGCCTGCCGGTTCGCAGAAGACGAAGTGTGCTTCCCTGCCCTGATCGGCGAAATAGTGGGTGACGCCCGCGGCAAGTCCGCCACCGCCGACCGGCAGCATGACGATATCGGGCATGCGGGCGCCCGGCATCTGGTCCGCGATCTCGTAGGCGACGGTTGCCTGGCCCTCGATGATGTCCTTGTGATCGAAAGGCGGCACCATATGGGCGCCGGAACTGTCGGTGAATTCCAGGGCAGCGCGATAGCAATCGTCGAAGAAATCGCCGACCAGTCTGATCTCGATGAAATCGCCGCCGAACAGCCTGGTCTTGTCGATCTTCTGCTGCGGCGTCGTCACCGGCATGAACACGACGCCTCGCCTGCCGAAATGGCGGCAGACGAAAGCAAAGCCCTGCGCGTGGTTGCCGGCGGACGCGCAGACGAACAGTTCGGCCTCGTTGCCGGCCGCCAGTGTCTTGCGGAAGAAATTGAAGGCGCCGCGGATCTTGTAGGAGCGGACCGGCGACAGATCCTCGCGCTTCAACAGCACCCGCGCACCGGTCTTTTTCGACAGATAGTCGTTTTCCTGTAGCGGCGTTTCAGGGAAGATCTGGCGGATCGCGGCGGCAGCGGCAGCAACGCGGGAAGAGAAACTGTTCATCGGAAACCACCCCTGGGGAAAATCACCTTGCGTTGCATGCTGTCCGCGGATCTCTATCATTAATCGGGTCGCGAACGTTCGGTTGTTGAGCGCCATGACCAGGTGCGGCGCGAGCCCGCCTATCACATATCCGGCTCCCCAGCGCCATCGTCCATCATTTACGTCCTTCCGGGCGGAAATTTTGCGAAATATTTTCAGCTACTTGCGGGTGCATTCTCATGCCCCCTCGCATCGGGCGGTATGAAATCGCTATCTCCGCGGGGATTGGAGGGCCAGCGGCGACGCCGCTCATTGCGCACATCACGCAGGCGTTTCCCGCCATTTTGGCTTTCGCGCAACACTGCGATGGCCGCAGCGGGGCGCCGATCACATTTCGACTCGACAGGACTTAGTTCTGCCGCACTCTGCCTGTCCGGGAGGTATCGTGAGGATAGACAGGCCTTTCGGCCGGAGTTGGAAATTCAGGCGTGCCTTTGAAGAAGATTTTTACCGTTGTCCTGGCCTTGTTCGTCGCCGGCTGCGCCGGCCAGCAAACACAGGAATTGCTTGGCAGCGCCATGGTGTCCGCGCCGGTGACGGAGATCGCCGGCAACCACTCGATCTTCATCGCCACGACGCGCAAGAAATCCGACGATCCCAACAAGGTTTTCGACGGCGAACGGTCGGCGACGCTGAACTATGCCCGCGTCAACGTCACCGTTCCGGGGCTTCACAAGACCGGCCAGATCGAGCGCCGCTCGCGCGGCAAGTCGGACGACCCGGCCAAGTATTTCATGGCTTCCGAGGTCGTCGGCTACGACACGCAGCCGAAATTCTCCAGCGCGCTCAACGCCGACATCGCGGCGCGCGGCGGCCGCGTCATGGTCTTCGTGCATGGCTACAACACCGGCTTCGATGCCGCCGTCTATCGCCTGACCCAGATCGTCCATGATTCCGGCTATCCCGGCACGCCAGTGCTGTTTTCCTGGGCATCGGGCGCCAGGACCACCGACTATGTCTACGACAAGGAAAGCGCCAGCGCTGCCCGCGACCAGTTGGAGGTGACGCTCAGGATGCTGGAGCAGTCCGGCGCGCGGCGCATCGACATCGTCGCACATTCGCTCGGAACCTGGGTCACCATGGAAACGCTGCGCCAGATGGCCATCACCGGCGATCGCGATCTCGGCGGCAAGCTCGGCGACGTGGTGCTGGCCTCGCCCGACATCGATGTCGACGTGTTCAAGAGCCAGATGCGGCGCTATGGCAAGCCCGACAAGCCGTTCATCCTGCTGTTATCGGACGACGACCGTGCGCTGCGGCTCTCCGGCCTGATCGCCGGTTCACGGCCGCGTGTCGGCGACTACAAGGATGCCGCCGATCTTGCCTCCTATGGCGTGACGGTCGTCGACCTGTCCAAGGTCAAGGGATCGGACAGCTTCAACCATACGAAATTCGCCGACAATCCGACGCTGGTGAAGATGATCGGCCAGCGGCTGCGCGAGGATGACGGCTTTGCCAGCGACCGTGATGTCACCGACCGCATCAGCCTGCTTGGCCAATAGGTGCGGTCTCGCGGCGATGCCTGCCCGGCATCGCGGACGTATGGATTCACTTTGAACTGGACCGCGCCGGTCTCTGGCCTTATCGGAATAGCCAGCGACGTCACGCGTTTGACGTCCCCTTTTGCGGGAGCCTGCGTGTGACCGTGCGTTCGAAGAGCTACCTCGTCGTTGCATCGGCGCTCGCTGTCACCGGCTGCGCTGGCGGGAAAACGCACGACCTGCTCAACAGGACGACGGTCTCGGTGCCCGCATCCGACATCGCGGCCACGCATGAAATCTTCGTCGCCACCACCCGCCAGAGGGCAACAAAAGAGCCGCGACAGGTTTACGACGGCGATCGCTCGCTGACCACCAGCTTTGCCCGTGTCGACGTCACCGTTCCCAAAAGCCATCAGGTCGGCGCCATCGAGCGGGCCAAGGGATCGGCAAACAGCAATCCTGCCAAGGATTTTACCGCCAAGGACGTCACTTTCTATGAAGGCGCGCCCCAGTTCGCCAAAGCGGTCGGCGCCGACATTTCCATGCGCGGCGACCGTGCGCTGGTTTTCGTGCACGGCTTCAACAACGGTTTTGACG
>NZ_RZRA01000747.1:0-2921 GCF_003998945.1 Mesorhizobium sp. M7A.F.Ca.CA.003.01.2.1
GGCGAGGACGTGCCGGCACAGATCTCGGCGATCAACAATTTCATCGATTCCGGCTATGACGCCATCGTCACCGACGCCCAGAACCCGACGGCCTTCGGTCCGGTCATCAAGCGTGCCAAGGAAGCGGGCATCGTGCTGGTCGCCTTCGACAACATTCTCGATACCAAGGACGCCATCAACGTCAATGTCGATCAGAAGGGTCTTGGCGAATTGTGGGCCAAGTGGCTGGTCGGCAAGATACCGAACGGCGGCAAGATCCTGGAAGTGCGCGGCGTCGCCGGCACCTCCGTCGACACCGATCGTCACAACGGCATCCACGAGGTGTTCGATGCGTCCGGCAAGAAGTGGGACGTGACCGAAGTCGCCGGCAAATGGGATGACGGCGTGGCACAGAAGGTGACCGCGGATGCGATCGCCACCAACGGTCCGTTCGACGGCATCACCGGGCAGGGCGGCGACACGGGCATCGTGCAGGCGATGATCGACGCCAAGCATCCGTTCGTGCCGTTTGGCGGCGAGACCGAGAACGGCTTCCGCAAGTTCTGCGCCGCGCATTCAGCCGACGGGCTGAAGTGCTCGTCCGCGGGCTCGGGCCCGGCTCAGGTCGCCGTCGCCATCAAGACCGCGATCGCCGCACTCGAAGGCGAAGTCGTGCCACAAGAGGTGAAGCTGCCGCTGGCGATCGCCGAAGACCCGAACATGAAGGAAGGCACGGATTACTTCCCCAAGGAATCCGACAATTTCTTCGTCGGCAATTCCTTCCCGACCTGCGGCATCAATTTCAGCGCCCAGGAAATCATGGGTCAGACCAAGGAAAACCAGTAAATCATCGCTGGCTGTCACCTGGCGCCGCGGCTTGAGCCGCGGCGTTTGTCTCAATTCCACAATCGCCCTGGGAGGGCCGATGGACGGTGCGGCTCCGCTCTTTCGTATGGAAGGCATATCCAAGCGCTATGGCGGTGTACGCGCGCTGGAGAAGGCCGAGCTTGTTGTCGAAGCCGGCAGCATTCACGCCATTCTCGGTGAAAACGGCGCCGGCAAATCGACGCTGATCAAGGTCATGGCAGGTGTCGTGGCGCCCGATGAGGGGCGCATGACTCTGGATGGGCGCGAGGCGACCTTCGCCTCTCCGGGTGCCGCCAATAAGGCCGGCATCGTCTGCATCTTCCAGGAACTGTCGCTGGTCCCCGAGCTAAGCGTTGCCGACAACATAGTCATTTCCGACCCGCCCAAACGCTTCGGCATGATCGACCGCAAGGCGCAACGCCGCATCGCCGAAGAAGCACTTGCTCGTGCCGGCGCCGCCGACATCCACCCGCTGGCGCTGGTCAAGGACCTGCCATTGTCGCGCCGGCAGATGGTCGAGATCGCCAAGGCATTGGCACGCAAGCCGCGCATCCTCATCCTCGACGAGGCGACCTCCGCGCTGACTGCCGCGGATGTCTCGAAGATCTTCGCGGTGCTGAAGCGGCTGCGCGCGGAAGGGCTGGCGCTGCTTTACATCTCGCACCGCATGAACGAGATCGCCGAACTGGCGGACCAGTGCACGGTGTTCCGCAACGGCCGCAATGTCGCCAGCTATCCAGCCGGCTCGAAGAGTGACAATGAGGTGGTCGAACTGATGATCGGCCGCGAATACAGCCATATCTTTCCGCCCAAGCCGACGGCCGTGCCTGCCGCCGCGGCCCCCAGGCTCGAGGCCCGCAAGCTCTCATGGGCCGACCGGCTGCACGACATCTCGCTGACCGTCAGGGCAGGTGAGGTGGTCGGCCTTGGCGGCCTCGACGGCCAGGGCCAGCGCGAATTGCTGCTCTCCTTCTTCGGCGTGCTGCGCGGCCTCAGCGGCCAGATCCTGATCGACGGCAAGCCTGTGTCGATCACCAGTCCATCCGTTGCGCGCGACGACGGCATCGGCATGGCGCTCATTCCCGAGGACCGCAAGACCGAAGGGCTGATGCTGCCGATGACGGTGCGCGAGAACCTGTCCTTCGCCGCGCTCGACCGGTTGTCGAAAGCCGGCATCATCGACCGTGCCGCCGAGCAGCGGCTGATCGACGACATGGTCGGTCTTTTGGCGATCAAGACGGCGGGCCTCGACATTCCGGTCGGCGCGCTTTCGGGCGGCAACCAGCAGAAGGTGGTCATCGCCAAATGGCTGATGCGCCAGCCGCGCATCATCCTGCTCAACGATCCGACGCGCGGCATCGACGTCGGCACCAAGCAGGAGCTGTACCAGCTGATGCGCAAACTGGCCGACGCGGGTGCTGCGATCCTGTTCTACTCGACCGACTATGACGAGCTGATCGGCTGCTGCGACCGTGTGCTTGTGCTCTATGACGGGGCGGTCAAGCGCGAGCTGGTCGGCGCCGAGATCACCGAGCGGGCGCTGATATCAAGCGCGCTCAACATCCATGGCGAGGAGAGCCGGGTGGGCCTGGGAGTGGGCGCATGAAGGATTGGCGCTACTGGCTGGCCGAGCAGCGCGGAACGCTGCTGGCGTTCGGCATCTTCATCGTCATGTTCGTCATCTACACCTCGAACCATCCGGCCGGCTTCACCGCCAATGTGGTGCAGACGGCGGCCAACAAGGGCGTGCTGCTCGCCTTCGTCGCCATGGCGCAGACGCTGGTGGTGATCACCGCCGGCATCGACCTGTCCGTCGGCATGATTTTTCTCCTCACCAACTGCCTGGCTTCGTGGCTGGTGGTGGGAACGCCGATGCAGACGACGCTCGGCGTCATCGCCGTGCTGGCGGTGGGACTGCTGTGCGGCGCCATCAACGGCGCCATCGTCATCTATGGCCGGCTGCAGCCGATTGTCGCCACCATTGCCACAGGCGCCGTCTATTACGGCATCGGCCTGTTGCTGCGGCCATTTCCGGGCGGCTCGGTCAATGAGGACCTGGCCGATGCGCTGACCGG
>NZ_RZRA01000748.1:0-2920 GCF_003998945.1 Mesorhizobium sp. M7A.F.Ca.CA.003.01.2.1
GTCTTCAGGAAATGCTCGGCTCCGGCCGGCACAGGGTCCAGACCTGAGATGGGCGCTCTCGATCGCCAGGTTTCGGTCGAGGACTTTCGCACGCTTGCCCGTCGTCGTCTGCCGAAATCCGTCTTCGAATTCATCGATGGCGGGGCGGGGCAAGAACTCACCCTCAAAGCCAATCGAAGCGATTTCGAAAAGATCAGAATTTTGCCGCGCGTGCTTACCGATGTTTCGCATCCGAACGTTTCCACGACGCTCTGGTCCGAGACCTTGCCAACACCGCTGGTGATCAGCCCGATGGGCTCCTGCGCGCTGGTCAGGCCCGGAGCCGACATTGCCATCGCGAGGGCGGCAACCGCTCGCAGCATCCCCTACACGCTCTCCACCATGGCCACGGCCAGCATCGAAGGCATGGCGCGAGCCGTACAGGGGCCGCTGTGGTTCCAGCTTTATGTGCTCAAGGATTTCGACTTCAATCGCCAGTTGGTGAGGCGAGCGGAAGAATTTGGCTATTCGACGCTGGTGGTGACCGTTGATCTGCAAGCCGGTGGCAAGCGCGAAAAGGATCTTAGGAACGGCATATCTATCCCACTGCGGCCTTCGGCCCGGCATCTCTGGGAAGGCATGCTTCATCCTGGCTGGTCGCTGCGCCTGCTGCGCGGCGGTCTGCCCCAGTTCGAGAACGTCCGCGGCTATCTCGGTGACAACAGCGCCGGCCTGACGATCGCCGCGCGTGTTGGCGGCAGCCTCCATGCAGGTTTCGACTGGGACGATTTCCGCCAGATCCGCGACTGGTGGAAAGGCCGGCTGCTGGTCAAGGGCGTCCTGCACCCGGGCGATGCGTCGCGACTGGTGGCGGCTGGTGCCGATGGCATCTGGGTGTCCAACCATGGAGGCCGCCAGCTCGACGGTGCTGTATCGAGCATCGATGCCCTGCCCGCTATCCGTCAGGCACTTGGCGCCCAAATCCCGATCCTCATCGATTCCGGTATCCGCACGGGCACGGACATCGTCAAGGCCAAGGCACGCGGCGCCACCGTCGCGGCGATCGGCCGGGCCGCCCTGTTCGGCGCCGTGGCTGGCGAGCCCGGCGTGGCCAAGGCACTGGATATCATCCTGGACGAAGTGGTGACTTGCCTCAGGCTCTGCGGGATCCCCCGTTTTCAGGAAGCGGGATCAGAAATGATAGCATAGCGCCAAGACGAGTGCTCACGCTTGGTCAAGAGGTACAGAAAACCCCCGCTCGTCCAATATTCTTCCTCATCATGCCAAGGTTTTGCTATCGCGGTTGTGCAAGCGGCTGCGGGCGGCCGACCAATTGCCGCCCTCACACGCCGCTCCTTCCCAAGCCCAGCGGCCGCCTGTCAGAGAGCACTTGTTTGATGCACACCCGCTAGCGGCGGTCGTGATTAAATTCGAGAGGCTGCACAGTCGGATAGGCAGACTAAGGTCGGCCGCCCGGTGCTGTTTTCGGTTCCATCCACCCGTTCTTCAGAATGTCGCGAAGCACGTTGCGGATGTCTTCGCCCGCTGCCGTTGCGCCGCTCGCCCAAGCGATCGCCAGTGCCCCGAAAAAGATGTCGCGCCCGGTCATCGTCCGTCGTGCAAGCCCTTCGTCCTGTGCAGCCTTCAGGATTCGCTCCGTCGTCGCGATGACAGCATGGCAGGTCGGCGTCAGCGGGGATTCTACTCGGCAAGCCGCCCGTAACGGTTCAGGCAAGCCCTCATAAGCCAGCATCCAGTCGCCGAGAGCTTCAACCCAGAGTTCGAGTGCGCGGCCTGCATCGCTCTCCCCGGCTTCGATTTCAACGCGACGATGGTCGAGGCCTTCATAATGAAGAACTAACAGCGCAGCCAGCAGGGCGTCTTTGTTTGGAAAATGGCGGTAGAGCGTCCCTGCTCCCACGCCCGCCAGCTTCGCAATAGAATCCATCGAAACGTCAACACTGTCGTTGCCGAACGCTTGTCGCGCCACCTCGAGAATGTGCGCCCGATTATGCTGCGCGTCCCTGCGCAGGGCTGACGCGACCGAAAATTGCGACATTACTGACCTTGAACCCTTGAATACCGGAGACACTCTCCGTATCTAAAAGCCGAATCGGAGAGAGTCTCCATATAGCCCCCGGTCGATTATTCTAACAGGTCGGCATTAGCGAGCGAAACGAGGACACGATGATCAGGCAGATGATACCGGCATGCATCCGGACAACGGGCACCGCAACCTGCCTGGCGCCTGGCGCGCGCCGTCAGTAGATGCCGCGAGCTATACGAGTTTCGAGGCGGACTGCTCCGTCGGCAGCACCGCCCTGCGCGACCCTCTGGATGTCCGCTCAATACGGAATAGATCCGCGCACCATGCGCTGAGCAACCGGGCACGCCCGCCTACTGCACGGAACTGACGTTGCCTGATCTTCAGGATGCGCTGTCCACGGCGGAAAAGGCGCGCGCACCCGGAATTCGCGACGCGCTGATCAAGGGCTTCATCGAGGCGACGCCTCCCCTCCGCCACGAGCAGATCGTAGCCCGCAACCGTGAAGTCACCGCCCGCCGATGAGAAACTTCTCCGGTTCCGGTCCGAGGTGGACCAATAAGACTGTCCAAGAATTCCTTCTGTTTGTCGGGAGCAACCTGAGGGACGACGATGACGAGGTAATTTGCGACAAAGGTGAAATCCCCCTTGATGATGCGAGGCATCAGCTCCTGCGCGCGGCATGCTCCGCTGCTCAACCAGCCATAGCGCCTGACTGGCGGCAGGAGGTTAGCCGCCGCCGCCCATGGTTACGGACATAAAGGCCCGGAAGGCCGCAGCCGCCGGTTCGATTGATCTGTCACGCGACCAGGCAAGGCCAACGTCCATAGTGGGGATGGGCTCGACAAGCCCGCGCACTTCGATGCGCTGCCCCTCCAAGGACCAGGGGCGGTAAAC
>NZ_RZRA01000749.1:0-2919 GCF_003998945.1 Mesorhizobium sp. M7A.F.Ca.CA.003.01.2.1
GTCCTTGGCGCAATGTTTCTATTTCAATCGGTTTAAGTGCGCGTCAATTTCGTTTGCACTGCAGCATTTTCACGCTAATCATTGCGCCGATTTCTCTTCCTTCCGTCGCTGGAGCCCAGTCCTTGGCCATCACGAAGATCCTCGTCGCCAACCGGTCCGAAATCGCCATTCGCGTCTTCCGCGCGGCCAACGAACTCGGGCTCAAAACCGTGGCGATCTGGGCGGAGGAAGACAAATACTCTCTGCATCGCTTCAAGGCCGACGAGAGCTACCAGGTCGGACGCGGGCCGCATCTGACCAAGGACATGGGGCCGATCGAAAGCTATCTGTCGATCGAGGAGGTGATCCGCGTCGCCAGGCTGTCGGGTGCCGATGCTATCCATCCCGGCTACGGATTGTTGTCGGAAAGTCCCGAATTCGCCGACGCCTGTGCCGAAGCCGGCATTACCTTCATCGGGCCGAGGCCGGACACAATGCGGCGGCTCGGCAACAAGGTCGCGGCGCGCAATCTCGCCATCGAGGTCGGCGTGCCGGTGATCCCCGCCACCGATCCGTTGCCGGATGACATGGAGACGGTCAAGACACTAGCCAAGGAAATCGGCTATCCGGTGATGCTGAAGGCATCATGGGGCGGCGGCGGCCGCGGCATGCGGGCCATCCGCGCCGAAGCCGACCTTGCCCGTGAAGTCACCGAAGGCAAGCGCGAGGCGAAAGCCGCCTTCGGCAAGGACGAGGTCTATCTCGAAAAGCTGATCGAACGCGCCCGCCATGTCGAGGTGCAGGTGCTGGGCGATACCCATGGCAATGCCGTGCACCTGTTCGAGCGCGACTGTTCGATCCAGCGCCGCAACCAGAAGGTCGTCGAGCGGGCGCCGGCGCCCTATCTCGAAATGTCGCAGCGCGAGGAGCTTTGCGGCCATGCGCTCAAGATCGCCCGCGAGACCAGCTATATCGGCGCCGGCACGGTCGAGTTCCTGCAGGATGCCGACACCGGCAAATTCTATTTCATCGAGGTCAACCCGCGCATCCAGGTCGAGCACACCGTCACCGAGCAGGTGACCGGCATCGATATCGTCAAGGCGCAGATCCATATCCTCGACGGCTTTGCCATCGGCACACCGGAATCAGGCGTGCCGGCGCAGAAGGACATAAGGCTGAACGGCCACGCGCTGCAGTGCCGTATCACCACGGAAGATCCCGAGCACAATTTCATCCCCGATTACGGCCGCATCACCGCCTATCGCGGCGCGACGGGCTTCGGCATCCGCCTCGACGGCGGCACCGCTTATTCGGGCGCGGTCATCACCCGCTTCTACGATCCGCTGCTGGAGAAGGTGACGGCGTGGGCGCCGACGCCGGCCGAGACGATCGCCCGCATGAATCGGGCGCTGCGCGAGTTCCGCATCCGCGGCGTCGCCACCAATTTGACCTTCCTCGAAGCGATCATCAACCATCCGAGCTTCGCCGACAATTCCTACACGACCAAGTTCATCGACACGACGCCGGAACTGTTCCAGCAGGTCAAGCGCCAGGACCGCGCCACCAAGCTCATCAACTATCTCGCCGACGTCAGCGTCAACGGCCATCCCGAGACGCGCGGCCGGCCGCAGCCGAAGGCCGACGCCGCGGCACCCGTGGTGCCTTACCTCAACGGCAATGTGCCCGGCGGCAGCAAGCAGAAGCTGGATGTGCTGGGCCCGCAGAAGTTCGCCGCCTGGATGCGCGATCAGAAGGAGGTTCTGGTCACCGACACGACGATGCGCGATGGCCATCAATCGCTGCTGGCGACGCGCATGCGCACGCATGACATTGCCGGCATCGCCGGTGCCTATGCGCGTGCCTTGCCGCAGCTTCTATCGCTGGAATGCTGGGGTGGCGCCACCTTCGACGTCGCGATGCGCTTCCTCACCGAGGATCCGTGGGAGCGGCTGTCGCTGGTGCGCGAGGCGGCGCCCAATCTGCTGTTGCAGATGCTGCTGCGCGGTGCCAATGGCGTCGGCTACACCAACTATCCCGACAATGTCGTGCAGCATTTCGTCAAGCAGGCAGCAAGCGGTGGCATCGACCTGTTCCGGGTCTTCGATTGCCTGAACTGGGTCGACAACATGCGCGTCGCCATGGATGCGGTCGGAGCCGAGGGCAAGCTGATCGAAGCGGCGATCTGCTACACCGGCGATATCCTCGATCCGGCTCGGGCGAAATACGACCTCAAATACTATGTCGGCCTGGCCGGGGAATTGCAGGCGGCCGGCGCCCACATCATCGCCGTCAAGGACATGGCCGGCCTGCTGAAGCCTTCCGCAGCACGCGTGCTGTTCAAGGCGCTGCGCGAGGCGACCGACCTGCCGATCCATTTCCACACCCACGACACGTCGGGCCTGTCGGCGGCGACGGTGCTGGCGGCGGTGGAAAGCGGCGTCGACGCCATAGACGCGGCGATGGATGCCTTCTCCGGCAACACCTCGCAGCCATGCCTTGGCTCACTCGTCGAGGCGCTGAAGGGCACCGAACGCGACCCCGGTCTCGACCCGCAATGGATCAGGAAGATCTCGTTCTACTGGGAAGCGGTGCGCAACCAGTACGCCGCCTTCGAAAGCGACCTCAAGGGGCCGGCCTCGGAAGTCTATCTGCACGAGATGCCGGGCGGCCAGTTCACCAATCTGAAGGAACAGGCTCGCTCGCTCGGATTGGAGACGCGCTGGCACGAGGTGGCGCAGACCTATCACGACGTCAATCTGATGTTCGGCGACATCGTCAAGGTGACGCCGTCGTCCAAGGTCGTCGGCGACATGGCATTGATGATGGTCAGCCAGGACCTGACCGTTGCCGATGTCGAAAACCCGGATAGGGATATCGCCTTCCCGGATTCGGTCGTCTCGATGCTGCGCGGCGACCTCGGCCAGTCGCCAGGCGGGTGGC
>NZ_RZRA01000074.1:0-10003 GCF_003998945.1 Mesorhizobium sp. M7A.F.Ca.CA.003.01.2.1
CGCCTACACCGACCTGCTGCTCTCCTCGGTTCCAGAGATGGAAATCGGCTGGCCATGCGCCGTCCCTTGATTGCCTTTTCCAGCCAGCCGATTTCCATCTCTGGAACCGAGGAGAGCAGCAGGTCGGTGTAGGCGTCGAAGGGCGGGCTCAGCACCTTGCCCTTGGGGCCGTAACGCACCACCTCGCCGCGATACATAACCGCGATTGAATCGGCGATCGACTTCACCGTGGCAAGGTCATGCGTGATGAACAGATAGGCGACGTTCTCTTCCTTCTGCAGCTCCAGCAGCAGCTCGAGGATGCCGTGTGCCACCAGCGGATCGAGCGCCGAGGTCACCTCGTCGCAGATGATCAGCTTCGGCTTGGCGGCAAGCGACCGGGCGATGCAGACACGCTGTTTCTGGCCGCCGGAAAGCTCGGCCGGGTAGCGGTCGGAAAATCCCTTGCCCATCTCGATCTTGTCGAGCAGTTCGGCAACGCGTCTGTCGCGCTCACGGCCGCGCATGCCGAAATAAAACTCCAGCGGCCGGCCGATGATGGTGCCGACGGTCTGACGCGGGTTCATCGCCACATCGGCCATCTGGTAGATCATCTGCAACTGGCGCAGATCCTCCTTCGGCCGGTCGGCCAGCCTGTTGGCCAGCGCGCGTCCGTCGAAGGTGACGGTACCCTGTTCGGGTGGCAAAAGTCCCGTGATGGCGCGCGCCAGCGTCGACTTGCCGGAGCCGGACTCGCCGACCACGGCCAGCGTCTGGCCCGGATAGATGTCGACGGATACGTCCTTCAGCACCTTGATATGGCTGCGGCCATAGGCGGCGGTGACGTTCTTCACCGACAGGAACGGCGACGTGCCGGGCTTCTGCTCCTGGTGTTCGATCTCATGCACCGAGACCAGCGCGTTGGTGTATTCCTGGCGCGGCTCCTTGATGATCTGCCTTGTGCCGCCCCATTCGACCAGCCTTCCATGGCGCAGCACCATGATCTCGTCGGAGACCTGGGCGACGACGGCAAGGTCGTGCGTGATGTAGAGCGCAGCGACATGGGTGTCGCGGATGGCGTCCTTGATCGCCGCCAGCACGTCGATCTGCGTCGTCACGTCGAGCGCCGTGGTCGGCTCGTCGAAGACGATCAGGTCCGGCTCGGAGCACAGGGCCATCGCCGTCATCACACGCTGCAACTGGCCGCCCGAAACCTGGTGCGGAAAACGCTCGCCGATGGTTTCAGGGTTCGGCAGGCTGAGCTTCTTGAACAGCGCAACCGCGCGCTTCTCGGCCTCGGCGCGTGTCGCGGTGCCGTGCAGCAGGGTGGCTTCCACCACCTGGTCCATCAGTCTGTGCGCCGGGTTGAAGGCCGCTGCCGCCGACTGCGCGACATAGCAGACCTCGCGGCCGCGTAATTTGCGGAAGCCGTCCTTGCCGCCCTTGAGGATGTCGCGGCCGTTCAGGATCACCTCGCCGCCTGTGATGCGCACGCCGCCGCGGCCGTAGCCCATAGACGACAGGCCGATAGTCGACTTGCCGGCGCCGGATTCGCCGATCAGGCCGAGCACCTTGCCCTTCTCGAGCGTCAGTGAGACATCGTGCACCAGCACGATGTCCTTCGGCGGTTCGCCGGGCGGGAAGACGGTAGCCTCGATGCGCAGATTGCGGATGTCGAGCAGCAGGCCTGACTTCGGTTGCCCGAGCTTCGCTTTGGTGTCGGCCATCACCCGCGTCCTCCCTTGAGGCTTGTCGTCCGGTTGAGCACCCAGTCGGCAACCAGGTTGACGGAAATCGCCAGCAGCGCGATCGCCCCCGCTGGGATGAGTGCGGCCGCGATGCCGAACACGATGCCGTCTTTGTTTTCCTTGACCATGCCGCCCCAGTCGGCGTCCGGTGGCTGCACGCCAAGGCCGAGGAACGACAGCGTCGACAGGAACAGCACCGCGTAGATGAAGCGCAGACCGAGTTCGGAAACCAGCGGCGACAATGCGTTGGGGAGGATCTCGCGGAAGATGATCCAGCCGCTGCCTTCACCGCGCAGTTTCGCCGCTTCGACATAGTCCATGACGTTGATGTCGACGGCGACCGCGCGCGACAGGCGATAGACGCGGGTCGAATCCAGAATGCCCATCACCAGGATCAGCGTCACCAGATTGGTCGGCAGCACCGACAGCACGACGAGACCCATGATCAGTGTCGGGATCGACATCAAGAGATCGACGAGGCGCGACAGCAGCGTGTCGAACCAGCCGCCGAAGACGGCCGCCGAGAAGCCGAGAATGGCGCCGAGCGAGAACGACAGCGCGGTGGCCAGCACCGCGATGAACAAAGTGATGCGGGCGCCGTAGATCATGCGCGAAAGCAGGTCTCGGCCGAGATTGTCGGTGCCCAGCAAATGGGCAGCCGACATCGGTTCCCAGACGTCGCCGACGATTTCGCCATTGCCGTGCGGCGCGATCCAGGGGGCGAAGACCGCCGCAAGCACGAACAATGCCGTCAGCACGATGCCGATCAGCGCGGGGATGGGGATGCGTTTGATATCGAGCATATCCGCCCCCTATTTCGGATGTCTGAGACGCGGATTGGCGACGATCGCCGCTATGTCCGCAATGATGTTCAGGCTGATATAGACGGCGGCGAAGATCAGGCCGACCGCCTGCACCACCGGCACGTCTCGCTTGGTGACGTGGTCGACCAGATACTGTCCCATGCCCGGATAGACGAAGATCACCTCGACCACGACGACGCCGACGATCAAGTAGGCGAGGTTGAGCATGACGACATTGATGATCGGCGCGATGGCATTGGGGAAGGCGTGCTTGCGGATGACGTTGAAGGCCGACAGGCCCTTCAGTTCCGCCGTCTCGACATAGGCCGACTGCATGACATTGAGGATCGCCGCGCGTGTCATGCGCATCATGTGGGCGAGCACGACCAGCGTCAGCGCCGTCGCCGGCAAGGCGATCGCCTGCATCCGTTCGCCAAAAGGCATGCCGTCATAGACGGTCGAAATGCCGGGGAATATCTGCCATTTCACGGCGAAGAAATAGACCAGCACATAGCCGATGAAGAATTCGGGAAACGAGGTCGAGGCCAGCGCCAGCCCGGAGATCAGCTTGTCGACCCAGCCATTGCGGTAGCGCACCGCGATCAGGCCGAGGATGATCGCCAGCGGCACGGCGACGATCGCCGCCCAGAAGGCGAGGAACAGCGTGTTCCACAGCCGTCCCTTGATCGACGTGGCGATGTCCTGCCCGCTCGACATGGCCGTGCCGAGATCGCCGGTCAGCACGCCGCCCAGCCAATGAAAATACCTGAGATAGGCTGGCTGGTTGAGTCCGAGCTGCTCGCGCAGATTGGCAAGCGACTCCGGCGTCGCCGACTGTCCGAGAATGGCTTGCGCGACGTCGCCGGGCAGGATCTGGGTGCCGGCGAAGATCAGGACCGAAACGGCCAACAAGAGCAGAATGCCCAGCGCAACGCGCTGGGCCACCAGTTTCAAGATGGGTGAGGACATATCCGCAAGGCCAAGCTCAGGCTTCGAGCCAGCACTTCGCCAGCGCGTAGCCGTTCATCAGCTCCTGATGCGGATCGTCGACCCAGCCGCCGACCTTGGCGCCGGTAGCGTCGATGAACTGGTTGAACATCGGCAGGATCAGGCCGCCCTCGTCTCGTACCAGGACAGCCATGTCATGATACATCTGCTTGCGCTTGGTCTCGTCGAGCTCGGCGCGCGCCGCCAGCACCATCTTGTCGAAGTCAGGACGCTTGAAACGCGTGTCGTTCCAGTCGGCGGTCGACAGATAAGCGGTGGAGTACATCTGGTCCTGGGTCGAGCGGCCGCCCCAGTAGGACGCGCAGAAGGGCTGCTTGTTCCAGACCTCGTTCCAATAGCCGTCGCCGGGCTCACGCTTCAGCTCGATCTGAATGCCGGCCTTGGCCGCGCTCTGCTGGAACAACTGCGATGCATCGACGGCGCCCGGGAAAGCGACGTCCGAGGTCCGCAGCAGGACGGCGCCGTCGTGGCCGGACTTCTTGAAGTGGAACTTGGCCTTGTCGGGATCGTACTTGCGCTGCTCGATCTCGGTAAACAGCGGATAGGACGCATTGATCGGGAAGTCGTTGCCGAGCGAACCGTAGCCGCGCAGGATCTTGTCCAGCATTTCCTCGCGGTCGATGGCCAGCTTCAGTGCCATGCGCAAATCGGCGTTGTCGAACGGCGCCGTGTTGCAATGCATGATGAACACGTAGTGGCCAGGACCCGCGTGGTTGCGGATGGTGACGCCCGGCAGGCGCTTGATCAGGTCGACGATCTTCGGCTCGACGCGGTTGATCACGTTGACCTGGCCGCCCTGCAGGGCGGCCGTGCGCGCTGTCGCATCGTTGATGACGATGATCTCGATCTGGTCGGCATGGCCCATCTTGTCGCCCTGCCAGTAATTGGCGAAACGCTCGCCGCCATGGCGCACACCGGGCTCATTGGTCGTGACCTTGTAAGGACCGGCCGAGATGCCTGCGTCAGCCTTGTCCTTGCCGCCATTTGGTTGGACGATCAGGTGATAGTCGCTGAGCAAATAGGGCAGATCGGCATTGGCCTCCTTCAGCGTCAGCACGACTTCCTTGCCGCTGGCCTTGATGGTCTCGATACCTTTCATGTAGCCGAGCGCGCCGGATTTCGACTTCTCGTCGGAATGGCGCTCAAGTGTGGCGGCCACGTCCTCGGCGGTCACTGTCTTGCCGTTGTGGAATTCGACGCCGTCGCGGATCTTCAGCGTCCACACCTTGGCGTCGTCCGACGAGCCGATCTCCTCGGCGATGCGGTTCTCGAGCTTGCCTTCCGGCGAAAGCTCGACAATCAATTCGCCCCACATCTTGCCGAAGGCGAACGGCACCTGAGTCATGAACAGTGCCGGATCAAGGCTGTTGGTGGATTCGCCGCCGACAAGTCCGGCCTTCAGTGTGCCGCCCTTGACCGGGCCTGCCGCGCGTGCAGCGCTTGAAAGCAGCGAGGTGGCGAAGGGCGCGGAGATACCGAGCGCCGCCGCCCGGCCGAGAAAATCACGACGGCTCAGTTTGCCCGACGCGACACGCCGGCTAAGAAATTCCAGTTCGTTCGACATTTTGAGTTCCTCACTCTGTTGGTTCGACTCTGCGGTCGTTTTTCTTGTTTCTTGTGAGGAGAATAATGACCGCAAGGGAAAGCGGTAAGCAAGACCGAATGCGACATGCCGTGGCGTAAATCGTACGTCGCAATTGGACCAATGAAATCGGCATTCAAAGAAACGCGCGCGGCACCTTCTCCTCGAAATTGCGCTCGAAGACGAGGGTTTCGTCCTCATAGGCCTCGATTCTGGCGCTGACGCTGAAGTTTTGCCCGTCCGATCGCATTTCGGCTGTCGTTTCGGTGCGTACTGACCATCCGTTTCGCGACAGGGTCTGCGTCCAGTGCGTCTTCCCCGAGGCCGACAGCGGATCGTCGGGATGGATCGTCCAGGTCTCGCGGGCGATGCTGCCATTGGCGAGGCCATGGGCGAGATCGCGCACCTCGCCGAAATCGTCAACAATGGAAAGCGTCACCATTCCGGTCTTCTCATCACGATCGACATGACGCTCTGAATTGGCGGCGCGGATCGTCTCTGTTGCCCAGGGGGTGGCACCTTCCGGCTCGGCGAACGTTACTTCGTCGCCTGTCGCCAGCGGCCGCAGCGGCAAATTGAGCGTCGCCGTCGACAAGGTGAGCTGGACCGGCTCCGGCGACGGCCAGATGGCAGGCCAATAGGCGTTCGAAACGGCAACACGCAGCCGGTGGCCGGCCGGCACACGATAGGCGCATTGATCGAGCACGACGCGCACCGAGACGGTTTCGCCCGGCACCAGCGCCTCGGGGAATTCGTGCGAATTGCGGTGCGTCAGATTGAGCACGCCATAGGAGATCAACTCCGAGGCGCCGTCGGGATGCACATCGCAAAGCCGGACCGCGATGTTGGCCTGCGGACGATCAGAGGACAGCCGCAGCTCGACCTCCGGCGCTCCGACGATGTCGATCGGCTCGCTGAGTTCCGGCTGGTCGAAACACACCGACAGCGCATCGTCGGGGCGCTGGTCGCCGGGCAGTTCGGGACCGAAGGTGAAGGGAAAATACTCGCCGCCGGCCAGGCCGCAGCTTTGCGGAGAGGCGATGATGGCGGGTTTTTCCGTTGAGGAGATCAGATCGAGCGTTTGCATCTTGATGGTTGGCGAGGGCCATTCCTGCTCCGCCACCCAACGGCCGGGACGCTCGGGGTGCCAGCGCGCCGGACGCACGCTGTCCATGACATAGGCGCGGTAGGCCGGGTCGGCCTCGACGCCGGTGTCGACACCCTTCAGCCAGCGGTCCCACCAGCGCAAGGCCTCCTGCAGGAAGCCGATGGCAGGCTTGGGCCCGGCGTAGTGCGGGTATTTGTGGATCCATGGCCCGACGATGCCCTTGACCGGGGCTTGGATGTTGGTCGCCAGATGCGAGACGGTGTTGCGGTAGCCGTCATGCCAGCCGCCGATCGACAGCACGGCGGCTTTGACGGCGGAAAAATCCTCGCAGATCGAGCCGCGCTTCCAGTAGGCATCACGGTGCTGGTGTTTCAGCCACAGCGGCGCCAGGAAGGATTGGTTCTCCAGCCGGGTCAGCCACAGATCGCGCCACCGGTTGTCGCCGGCCAAAAGCGGATCCGGCGGCCGCGACGAGTAGGACAGCATGGTCGAGGCCCAGCCGAAATTCTCGATCAGCAGGCAGCCGCCCTTGTAGTGGATGTCGTCGGCATAGCGGTCGACGGTCGAGCACAGGCTGATCACCGCTTTCAGCGCCGGCGGCCGCTTGGCCGCCACCTGCAGGCAGTTGAAGCCGCCCCAGGAAATGCCCATCATGCCGACATTGCCGTTGCACCAGGGCTGGCTTGCCGCCCAGGCGATGACGTCGCAGGCGTCCTGCAATTCCTGCTCGGAATATTCGTCGTCCATCAGCCCTTCGGAATCGCCATTGCCGCGCATGTCGACGCGGATCGAGGCATAGCCGTGGCCGGCGAAATAAGGATGCGTCAGCTGATCGCGAAAGATGGTGCCGTCGCGCTTGCGGTAGGGCAGATGCTCTAGGATGACAGGCACCGGATCGTCGCCCGCATCCTCCGGCATCCACACCCGCGCCGACAGGCGGCAGCCATCCGGCATGACGATGCCCATGTCCGGGAATTCGACGATTTTGCGGGCAAATTCGGTGACGGTTTTCATGGCATGCTCCAGGATCGCCAGATGATGGAGCCTGCCGTGCCGCGTCGTGGGCCAGCCAACGAATTCGGCTGGTCAATCCGCGTCAGTTCAGCGGGATATCGTTATCGTCCTTGTTCGCCTGATAGATGTTGGACAATTCATCGTAGCGCGCCGAAATCGCGCCGATACGGGTCTCCAGCCGTCGCCGCTCTGCCTCGGGCAACGCTCGCACCAGCCTGCGGATAGAAAAGCTCTTCCAGTAGGCATTCTCGGCATTGTAGCCGCCGGGATCGAGGGTGAAGACCTCTTTCAGGATCTTCAGGTCGTGCGGGATGGCGAAGCTGTCGCGCGAATCCTCGTGGCTGAACAGATAGTAGAAATTATCGAAGCCGGTCCAGGTGATCGCCGACAGGCACAGCGAGCAGGGTTCGTGCGTGGCGATGAAGATGGCGTCTTTCGTATCGACGCGCTCAGCCCTGGGCATTTCGTAGAAACGCTTCAGGCAGTGGACCTCGCCATGCCAGAGCGGGTTTTCCATCTCGTTGTTGGTTTCAGCCAGCACCAGCGAACGGTCGTCCTTGCGCAGGATCGCCGCGCCGAACAGCTTGTTGCCATAGGTAACGCCGTCGGCCGTCTTCGGCACGATGTCGTGCTCGATCACATCGAGCAGGCGGTCGATCAGTGAAATATCGGTCACAGGAGGCTCTCGTTGGGCAAGTGGATCTCGTAGGCGTGCGAGAAATGGAACTCTTCGAGATTGGAGCCATCGCCGCCACGGTCGACGATCAGGAAGTCCTGAGCCTCGCCGAGCGGCGTCAGCACGCCATGCCAGAGATTGCGCCGGTAATTGATGCCTTGTCCGGGTGCGGTGATGAAGGCATGCGGCTCGCCCGGCCCCTGCTCCCCGTCATGGCAGACGACGACCAGGAAGGGGCGCGGCGAGAGCGGGATGAAGGCCTGGCTGCCGAAGGGATGGCGCTCGACCATGCTCAATTTCAGGGGCAATTCGTAGGGCGTGCCGCGCACCATCGAGATCAGCACGCGGGCGTTCGGACCGGTTGCTTCGGCGGTAGCCAGATCATGATAGCGCTCGGCCCTGCCGCCATTGATCGGGTAGTGGTTGTCGCCGCCCATGTCGATGACATCGCCGAAGGGGGCAAAGCCCTCGCGGGTCAGCGGCCGCGCGACGATACGGGTCACAGCGCGCGCCTTGCGATGCCGGCGCCGCCGAGCTTGGCGTGCCGGTTGACGTCCTTGTAGAGCAGATAGCGGAATTTACCCGGGCCACCGGCATAGCAGGCCTGCGGGCAGAAGGCGCGCAGCCACATATAGTCGCCGGCCTCGACCTCGACCCAGTCCTGGTTGAGGCGGTAGACGGCCTTACCCTCCAGCACATAGAGACCGTGCTCCATGACATGGGTCTCGGCGAAGGGAATGACCGCGCCGGGTTCCAGCGTGACAATGGTCATGTGCATGTCGTGGCGCAAATCTGCCGGATCGACGAACCGCGTCGTCGCCCAGCGGCCTTCGGTGCCGGGCATCGGCGTTGGCGCGATCTCCTGCTCATTGGTGAAGAAGGCTTCCGGCACATCGAGACCGTCGACCACCTCGTAAGCCTTGCGAATCCAGTGGAAGCGCACGGCGGCCCTGCTTTCGTTGCGAACCGTCCAGCCGCTGGCCGGCGGCAGGAAGGCAAAGCCGCCGGGCCGCAACACATGCGTCTTGCCGGCAAGCAGAACCGTCAGTTCGCCTTCGACCACGAACAGAGCGCCTTCGGCGCCGGCATCGGGTTCCGGCCGATCGCTGCCGCCGCCGGGCGCGACCTCGACAATGTATTGCGAGAACGTCTCGGCAAAACCCGATAGCGGTCGCGACAAGATCCAGACGCGGGTTTCGTCCCAGAACGGCAACGCACTGGTGACGATGTCCTGCATCACACCCCGGGGAATGACGGCATAGGCCTCAGTGAAGACGGCGCGGCCGGTCAGAAGCTCGTTCTGGCCGGAATGACCGCCATGTGGCGCGTAATAGGTTCGCTCGGGCATCCTGATCGTATCCATGGTTTCAAACCTATTGCGGAAGCATGTCCTTGAGGCGGAGCAGCGCGATGCGCTCGACCTGTTTGCAGGCGGTCTCGAATTCGACGCCGCGGCTGTTGCCGATGCGCGCCTCGAACTCCGCCAGGATTTCCCCCTTCGTCTTTCCCTTCACCGCGATGATGAAAGGGAAGCCGAAGGTGGTGACGTAGGCGGCGTTGAGCTTGGAAAACAGTTCGCGCTCCTTGTCGGTCAGCGCGTCGAGGCCGGCCGAGGCCTGTTCCCTGGTCGATTCCGCCGTCAGCCGTTTGGCCTTGGCCAGTTTGCCGGCAAGGTCGGGATGGGCGTTGAGCACCGAAAGCCGCTCGGTTTCGCTGGCGGAGCGGAAGATACGGCAAAGCGCATTGTGCAGGCCGCCCGAAGTGTCATGCGCCGGGCCTAGTTCCAGTTCGTAGGCGCGTTCGGCGATCCAGGGCGAATGCTCGAACACGCCGCCGAAAGTGTGGACGAAGGTCTCGAATTCCATCTTCGATGGGCGGAGTGCCGCCGGTTGATAAGGATTGACCTCTTGCCAGTGCTTGGCGATGTCGATGCGCCTCGCCAGCCAGACCTTGTCGTGCGACTTCACATAGTCGACGAAGCGCTTCAGCGCCGCCACCCGGCCCGGCCGCCCGACGAGGCGGCAGTGCAGGCCGATGTTCATCATGCGTGGCCGGCCGGCCTTGCCCTCGGCATAGAGCGTATCG
>NZ_RZRA01000750.1:0-2903 GCF_003998945.1 Mesorhizobium sp. M7A.F.Ca.CA.003.01.2.1
TCGCCGGCGTGCTGGAGACCTTGCCCGGGGCCAGTGTCGCCGTGCTTGCCGACGGCCTGGCGGCAAAAGGCGATGAAGCCGCCTTCAACACGCTTTTGTCGAAAAATGCCGCCCGTGTCGTCTGGGCAACCGCCGACAGGCTGTCGCTGACGGGCCTGACCGCCGCCGACAACCAGGTCGACGGCTTTGCGCTGACCGCCATCCGCGCGCCGGGCGACCCTGCCCCGGCGCAGGTCACCGCCGGCGCCTTCGACGACAAGGGCCGCCGCATCGCCGATGCGACGCTGACCTTTTCGCCTGGCGAAACCACCGCCACCGGCACCATGGCGGTGCCGTTCGAATTGCGCAACGACTTCGCTTCGATCGCGCTCGACGGCGAGCGGCAGGCCGGTGCGGTGCGCGTCCTCGACGAAAGCTCCAAGCGCCGCCGCGTCGGGCTGCTGTCGCAGGCCGAGGCCGACCAGGCGCAGCCGCTTTTGTCGCCACTCTACTACATCAGGCGGGCGCTGCAGCCCTTCGCCGATCTGGTCGAACCCTCCAGCGCCGACCTCGCCGACGCCATCCCGCAGATCCTCGACCAGAAGCCCGCGATGATTGTCATGGCCGATATCGGCACCATTCCCGGACAGGTCCGGCAGAGACTTGTCGATTGGGTCGACAATGGCGGCACGCTGGTGCGTTTCGCCGGTTCGCGGCTGGCCACGGCGGGCGATGACGACGATTTGCTGCCGGTCCGCCTGCGCACCGGCGAGCGTTCGCTCGGCGGCGCGCTGTCATGGACGTCGCCGCAGCCTGTCACCGAATTCCCCAAGGCCGGCCCGTTCGCCGATCTGGCGCCGCCGGCCGAGGTCACTGTCAGCAGACAGGTGCTGGCCGAGCCGACACCCGATATCGTCGAGCGCACCTGGGCGGCCCTTGCCGACGGCACGCCGCTGGTCACCGGATTGAAGAAAGGCAAGGGCACGCTGGTGCTGTTCCACGTCACCCCTGAAGCAACCTGGTCGAACCTGCCGATCTCCGGCAGCTTCGTCGAGATGCTGCGCCGCATCGTGCAGCTGTCGCGCAACCAGGGCGCGGCCATCGCCAATGCCGAAGCCGCCGCGGCGTCGCTGGCGCCCTATCGCATGATTGCAGCCGACGGCTCGCTGGTGCCGCCGACACCGGATGCACGGCCGCTTGTACCGGGCGCCGGCGCGCTGCCGGTGACTTTTGAAAACCCGCCCGGCCTCTATGGTTCCGAGACGGGTGTGTTTGCCCATAATCTGCTTGAAGCCGACAGCACGCTGGCCCCGCTGGCGCGCCCGCAAATCACTGTTCCCGTCACCTCGATCCAGTATGCCTTTGACGAATCGCGCAATTTGAAGGGCGCGCTGGTCGCGGCCGCCCTGGTGCTGATGCTGCTCGATACGCTGGCGGTATTCTGGATGGGCGGCCTGTTCTCACGCCGACCGCGCCGCGCCGGTGCCATGGCAACCACCGCCGCGGTCCTGATTGCGCTGGGTAGCTTGTTCGGTCATGCCGACCTTGCCCGCGCCGACGACGCCAAGCCGGGTGACGAAATTGCCATCGAGGCGATTTCGAAGACCCGCATCGCCTATGTGCTGACCGGTGTGCCGGGCGACGATTCGATCAGCCGTGCCGGGCTCGAGGGCCTGACCCGCTTCCTGGTCGAAAAGACGGCCCTTGAACCGGGCGCACCAGCCGGTGTCGACATTTCGAAGGACGAGCTGTCGTTCTATCCTTTGATCTACTGGCCGATCGATCCGGCCGCCCCGATGCCGAGCCAGGCCGCCATCGCCCGCATCGACGCCTATATGCAGCAGGGCGGCACGGTGCTGTTCGACACCCGCGACCAGTTCGCCAACGGCATCGGCGCCGATTCGACCAGCCCGGCGACGGAGCGGCTGCGCGACATCCTCGGCAACCTCAACGTGCCGCCGCTGGAGCCGGTGCCGTCCGACCACGTGCTGACCAAATCCTTCTTCATCCTGCCCGAATTCCCCGGCCGCTTCGCCGGCAGCCCACTGTGGGTCGAGGCGTCGCTCGACGCCAGCAATGCCGAGAACCGGCCGGTGCGCACCGGCGACGGCGTCTCGCCTATCATGATCACCGCCAATGATTTTGCCGGCGCCTGGGCGGTCGACGAGAATGGCGATCCGCTGCTGCCGACCGTACCGGCGGACCCGATGCAGCGCGTCTACGCGCTGCGCGCCGGCGTCAACATCATGATGTACATGCTGACCGGCAACTACAAATCCGACCAGGTGCACGTGCCCATACTGCTCGAACGGCTGGGGCAGTAAGATGAGTTTGTTTGGTTCCCTCCGGTCGCGGATAAACCCTCCCCAAAAAGAGGAGGGTAAGGGATGAACTGGTCGATTTCCTTCGAACCGCTGATCTCCTGGCCCCTGTTGGCCTTGGCGCTGGTGCCGCTGGCGCTGCTGGCGCTTGTCGGCCTGTGGTTTCGCCAGCGCGGCTCGGTCTTCCGCTTCATCGCCCTTTTGGCGCTCGCCGCCGCTTTGTTCAACCCGGTGTTCCTCAACGAGGAGCGCGAGCCGCTGAAAAGCGTTGTCGCCCTCGTCGTCGACCGCAGCCAGAGCCAGGATATCGGCGATCGCACCAAGCAGACCGACGAGGCGCTGGCCGGGCTGCAGCAGCGGCTTGGCCGCTTCAAGCAGTTCGACGTGCGCGTCGTCGAGGCCGGCAAATCCGAGGCCGCCGAAGAGCGCACCGAGACACGGCTGTTCGGCGCGCTTGAAGGCGCCTTCCGCGACGTGCCGCCGTCACGCATCGGCGGCGCGATCATGATCACCGATGGCGAGGTCCATGACGCGCCGCCGGGCGCGCCAGATTTCAACGCCCCGCTGCATGCGCTGATCACCGGCAACGACCACGAAAAGGAC
>NZ_RZRA01000751.1:0-2902 GCF_003998945.1 Mesorhizobium sp. M7A.F.Ca.CA.003.01.2.1
CTTTAAGCCTTTGGTTTTATGCATGTCGTTGGCCCAAAACCGGGGCCACTTTTGGGCGACATGCATTAGAAACCGAAAGCCAGCCATGCGGTGCCGGCGGCCAGCGTTATCAGCGTCAAAGGCAAGCCGACCTTGAAAAAAGCGCCGAACGACAGCGTCGTGCCGGCGGCCCGCGCCTGTTCGGCGACGATCAGGTTGGCGACCGAACCCAGCAGCGTGAAATTGCCGGCCAGCGTCGAGCTCATGGCGACGACCAGCCAGGCGCGCTCGGGGTTTTCGAGGCCGGGTATGAAGGGCCGCAGCGCCAGCACGGCCGGAACATTGCTCATGATGTTGGAAAGCACCGCGGTGAAGCCGGACAAGCGCCAGACGTCGTCCAGCCCGAGGTTCCTGGCCGAAGCGATCATGTCGGGCGAAAGAAGCGTCTTTTCAGCGCCGGCGACGACAACGAACAGACCGGCGAACATGAACAGCAGCGGACCGTCGATCTCGCGGTAGATGCGCTCCGGCTTGATGGCCCGGGTGAGCAAGAGGATGGCGCCGCCGATGAGTGCTGCCTTGGCGACGGGCACGCCGGCGAAGAAGGCAATTGCCAGCCCGATGCAGACCACCACCGCCTTCAGCACCTGCCCCTTGTGCATGCGGCCACGCGAGACCTCGGGCGTCAGTTGGACGGTGCGGGCGAATTCGGCCCGGAAGACAATGCGGATGATGACAACGACCGCGACGAGGCCGAACAGGGCGACCGGAGCCAGCGCTGCCGAAAAGGCCGGATAGGAAATGCCCGACAGTGCACCGATGACCATGTTTTGGGGATTGCCGGTGATGGTTGCGACGCTGCCGCAATTCGACGCGGTGGCGGTGGCGATCAGATAGGGGATCGGGTTGCGCTTGATCACACGGGTGACGTGGACGACGATCGGCGCCATGACGAGACAGATGGCGTCGTTGACCAGGAAGGCGGACAACACGCCGGTCAGCAGCGTCACCATCACCAAGAGCATGAAGGGCGCATGCGCGTGCTCGATGGCGACGGCGCCAAGGCCACGAAAGGCGCCCGACACTTTTAAATGCGCCACCACAATCATCATGCCGAGCAGAAGCGTGATGGTATCGAAATTGATCGCCCGGTACGCATCCTCCATGCTGAGCGCGCCGATGGCGATCATCGCGGCCCCGCCGAGAAGCGCGATCCCTGCCCGGTCGAGGCGCAGGCCGGGGATGCGGCCAATGGCGACACCGGCGTAAGTCAGGATCAGGATCAGCAGTGCCGCCGCGCCCATCAAAGTCATCGATAAGAAGTCCTGCCCAGTCTGTGGCACGCCGCTGGCTGTCGGCCCCATTCGTCCGCTTTGCGTGCCTGCTTTAGCGCGATGTCGAGATCGATGACAGCGGGCATGTTGTTGCGCCAAGGATGTCCCATGGCCCAAAGGATGACGTGCAGCTAACGCAGGTAGAAATCCAGCCTCTGTCGCACAGCTTGGGAAGAATAGGTCTGCTCGACGGTCTGCCGTGCCTTGAGGCCCACTGCCGCCCGCAGCGCCGGGTCGGCTTTGAGATCGGCCAGGATGCGCGCCGCCTGCTGCGTCGTTTCGAACAAGAAACCGTTTTCGCCATGCCTGATATGGTCGGAATAACCGCCATATGAATGGCAGACCACGGGCAACCCGCAGGCCATCGCCTCGAACACCACGCGACCGAAGGTTTCCATATGCCAACCGGTGCGATAATAAAACACGTCGAGCGTCTGCAGAAACTCTTCGGCGGAAAATTGGCCGGGTGGGAACAGTTCGAGTTGCGGATGCGGCATGAGGCTGTCCTTGAGCCCTATCCCTCCCTGTATCCGCAAGGCTGTACCTTCGGCCAGCAATGTCTTGTAGAGGGGTATGTCATCGGGATGATGTTTGCCCGGCCCATCGCGGCTCAAGCGTCCGACGGTGAAGGGACGATCCGAACCCAGACGCCGTGGTGAAAAACGTTCGATATCGATCGGAGACGGATGCACGGTGCCATCGACTTGGAGCATCCGTCTCTGAAAATCGGAAATCAGCACCAGTTCGGCGTCGGGCCAGTTCAGCATGCGGGGCATGCGTCTCGTCAGCGAGATGATTTTCGGGTGAAAGGTATTGAAGACATAGATCAGCCGGCGCGGCCGCGGGATCAGGTAAGGCCATATCTTGTTGCGCCAATGAGAGCCGAGAAAGACGTAGGTACCGCCATTCGGTACATCCCACTTCGACAGCGAGACGCGGCGAATCGGGAAATTCCGCATCAACTCGCCGGACACGCTGGAGGAGGTTGCCCACAGATGCACCTCGGAATCGACACTCAACAACCGGTACAGTTCCAGAGCTTCAAGGTCACTGCCACCGAAGGGGTCCTGAAAGCCGTTGAACAAATGGATCATAATAGCTGTGTTTACCTGACCGTTTCCGCATATGTTCGCCAGCATCAAAAATCATGATCGCTGTCGGCCGGAACGCTTGGAAACTCAGAGTCAAAACCGTTTCTGCCGACAACGAAAATCGCCAACGCGGGGGAGTATACCGGCAAGCGGTTGCAGTCCATGGCCCATCGAGCCGGCATGCTATCCGTAAGGATCGGATTCCTTGCGGCTGATTATAAGCATTTGGAAACATAGAAGGAGCGTCTGTTTCGAGAGCTTCCCGATCAGCCTTCTGCAAGTTTCTGCCATCAATGCACGGTGGCGACGCCGGGCGCAGGCGCCGGAGACGTTCCGGCCGGATCGAAGCTGACTTGATCGCGTCCGTTCGACTTGGCCGTGTAAAGCCTTCTGTCGGCAGCGGAGAACATTTCCTCATAGGTGATCGGGCCGGTAAAGCTTGTGCCGCCGATGCTGACGGAAAGCGGACACGGCATGCCGCCGGGAGAGAATTCCATC
>NZ_RZRA01000752.1:0-2823 GCF_003998945.1 Mesorhizobium sp. M7A.F.Ca.CA.003.01.2.1
CAAGGCTGCCAAGAAGATCAAGACCTCCGAGGAAGTTGCCCAGGTCGGCACGATCTCGGCCAATGGCGACGAGTCGGTCGGCAAGATGATCGCGGAAGCGATGCAGAAGGTCGGCAACGAAGGCGTCATCACGGTTGAAGAAGCCAAGACCGCCGAGACCGAACTCGAAGTCGTCGAAGGCATGCAGTTCGACCGCGGCTATCTCTCGCCCTACTTCGTCACCAACGCCGACAAGATGGTTGCCGAACTCGAGGACGTCTACATCCTCCTGCACGAGAAGAAGCTGTCCAACCTCCAGGCCATGCTGCCGGTTCTCGAAGCCGTCGTGCAGACCTCGAAGCCGCTGCTCATCATCTCGGAAGACGTCGAAGGCGAGGCTCTGGCCACGCTGGTCGTCAACAAGCTGCGTGGCGGCCTGAAGATCGCCGCCGTCAAGGCGCCGGGCTTCGGTGATCGCCGCAAGGCCATGCTGGAAGACATCGCCATCCTCACCGGTGGCCAGGTCATCTCGGAAGACCTCGGCATCAAGCTCGAGAACGTCGGCCTCAACATGCTCGGCCGCGCCAAGAAGGTGTCGATCTCCAAGGAGAACACCACCATCGTCGACGGCGCCGGCAAGAAGGCCGAGATCCAGGGCCGCGTTGCCCAGATCAAGCAGCAGATCGAAAAGACCACTTCGGACTACGACAAGGAGAAGCTGCAGGAACGTCTGGCGAAGCTCGCCGGCGGCGTTGCGGTGATCCGCGTCGGCGGTGCGACGGAAGTCGAAGTCAAGGAAAAGAAGGACCGCGTCGATGACGCCCTCAACGCGACCCGCGCGGCCGTCGAAGAAGGCATCGTTGCTGGTGGTGGCGTCGCGCTGCTGCGCGCTTCGGCCAACATCAAGGCCACCGGCGTCAATGCCGACCAGGCCGCCGGCATCAACATCGTGCGTCGTGCGCTGCAGGCTCCGGCCCGCCAGATCGCGGCCAACGCCGGTGCGGAAGCATCGATCGTTGCCGGCAAGATCCTTGAGAACAAGGGCGCGACCTTCGGCTACAACGCCCAGACCGGCGAGTATGGCGACATGATCGCCATGGGTATCGTCGATCCGGTCAAGGTTGTCCGTACGGCTCTTCAGGACGCGGCCTCGGTCGCCGGCCTGCTGGTCACCACCGAAGCCATGATCGCGGAGGCTCCGAAGAAGGAGTCGGCTGGCGGCGGCATGCCTGGCGGCATGGGCGGCGGCGGCATGGGCGGCATGGGCGGCATGGATTTCTAATCCAGCCAACCTGGCTAAGCTTACGGAAAGGGCGGCAGCGATGCCGCCCTTTTTCGTTCTTTTAGGACGCGTCAGAACGGGTGTTGGCTGTCGTCTACAGGTCGCGTTACAATTCCACATCCGCGTAAGGGATATACCGACAGGAACCGTCCGCTTTGTTGAAGCAGGCGGGCCTCCTGAACCAAAAGTGAGAAGCTTGCGTTACATTGCCTTCATCCACAAAGACCCGGACAGCATCTACGGTGTGAGCTTCCCCGACATGCCTGGCTGCATCTCGGCCGGAGTTACGATCGACGAAGCCGTACGCAACGGCGTAGAGGCGCTGTCGGGCCATGTCCGGATGCTGGAAGGGGATGGCGATCCAGTTCCGCCGCCGCGCGACTTCGATGCCATCATGAGCGATCCCGAACTGGCGGAGGATCGCGACGGCGCCATGACGACTGTCATTCCGTTGATCCGTGATCGCGGATCAACGACGCGGATCAACGTATCTTCCGATCTGGGCCTGCTCGAAGCTATCGATGCGACGGCGCGTGAACGTGGACAGACACGCTCGGCCTTCCTTGCTTCAGCTGCTCGCAAAGACATTGTGGATTAGCTGCGCAAAAAGCCCACTGCCTTCGGCTGCATGGCTGGAATACGCTGGGTCTTTGCCGCGTTGACCACATCAGGCGCGGTCGCAACGTTAGGTCCCCGGTGAGGATATCCCGACCGCGGAAATCGCCGCGTCGCGATTGCGGCCTGCTCCATCAAGCACCGCGGCTTCGATCAACGCCGCCACCTCATCGGCCACGGCCTGTACCGGGGCGCGGTCGCTTGTGGCGCGGGCGATCACCATCAGCCCTTCCAGTGACGATTCGACCAGCAGTGCCAATGCATGCGCGCGGCGCGCGGGCACCCCTGCCCTGACGAAGGCGTCCCGCAGCAGGCCTATCCACTGTTCGAAGGCCGAGCGGCACAACTCCGCCAGTTCCGGCACGTCGGTGGGCGAGTCCAGCACGACAGGCGCGATCGGACAGCCGAGTGAAAACTGGTTGTCTTCCAGCATGCGCCCCACCGACTGGTAGATATGATGGACGGCTACCGCCGGATCCTTTTCGGCGGCCAGCGCTTCGCCCAGCCTCTCCGTCACGTCGGCAACGCTGGCGCGCGTCACCTCGATGACCAATTGGTCCTTGCCGCCGGGAAAATGAAAATACAGCGAGCCCCGCGGTGCGCCGCTGGCGCTCAATATGTCGTTGAGCGAGGTGCCGTGATAGCCGCGCTGCCTGAGCAGCAGCCCAGTCGTCTCGAGTATGCGGGTGCGGGTGTCGTTGGCCATGTCAACCTCTGTCAGGAGAGATCATTATAGGCCTTGCGCAAAATATGACAATCGGTCTACATAATATGTAGATCAGTCTATATATTTGAGGTTCGAAATGCGCAGCTATCGCCTTGAAGGGACCGGCGGAATCGAAAGCCTGGTGCTGCGGGACGAGGCGCGACCGGAGCCGGGAGCGCACGAGATCGTGGTGCGCATTCGCGCCACCTCGCTCAACCGGCGCGACACGATGATCCTCAAC